>NZ_JALBHA010000140.1:0-12789 GCF_023006445.1 Bradyrhizobium sp. SHOUNA76 | reverse complement strand
TGGCGAACACGATGGTGACGATGTTGAGGTTCTCGCGCGCCTGCGTCCACAGCGACTGGATCGTGTACATCGCGCTGCCGTCGCCCACCATGGTGATGACCTTGCGGTCGGACAGGCGATCAGCAGCCTGCAATTGTTGGTGCCGAGGTCCAGCGCCGCATAGACGCCGGTTCCCGACGCCTGCGCGCCGACGGCCGGTTCGGCGGCCAACGCCACCGCCGCCATCGACCCCAGCTCACCGTGCGGCGCATGGCCGTCGCGGAGCCGCGTGTGGTCATTCATACAAACTGTCTTTCCGCGGCCGGTCGGGCCGGTCTGGAATTGCTTTTTCGCCTGAAACATTAGCAGCGCGGCGGGTATGCGCAACAACGCATCACATGGGACCATGCCCATTCGTGCGTTGTCGTGAACAGGGTGGTGGGTTATCTCAGTGGGGTCCGGTCCCCCGCTGCCGCGAAAATGCGCAAATGCCGGCTTTTCAGGTCAATTCCATGCAAGAACACACCAAATCGTCCACCCTCGAAAACGCTATTGCACTGCAAAAATATGGCGTCGGGCAGCCCGTCCGCCGCAAGGAGGACGACACGCTGGTGCGCGGCAAGGGCCGCTATACCGACGATTTCAACCTGCCCGGCCAAGCCTATGCCGTGGTCGTCCGTTCCACCCACGCCCATGGCATCATCCGCGGTCTCGGCATTGACGCCGCCAAGGCGTTGCCGGGCGTGCTGGGGGTTTGGACCGGCAAGGACCTCGATGCCGCCGGCTACGGCCCCTTCACCTGCGGCCTGCCGCTGAAGAGCCGCGACGGCTCGCCCCTGCTTCAGACCAACCGCCAGCCCCTCGCGACCGACAAGGTCCGCTTCGTCGGCGATCCCGTCGCCTTCGTGGTGGCCGAGACGCTGGCGCAGGCGCGCGATGCGGCCGAGGCGGTCGAGCTCGACGTCGAGCCGCTCCCGGCGGTCACCGATCCCGAAGAGGCAGCGAAGCCCGGCGCGCCGCAGCTCTATGAGCACATCCCTGATAACGTCGCGCTCGACTACCATTATGGCGACATGGACAAGGTGGACGCGGCCTTTGCCAGCGCTGCCCATGTCACCAGGATCGACATCGAGAACACCCGTGTCGCCGTGGTCTCGATGGAGCCGCGCGTCGGCCTTGCCTCCTACGACAAGACAACCGAGCGCTATACGCTTCAGGTGCCGACGCAAGGCGTCGCCGGCAACCGCGCCAACCTCGCCAAGAACCTGAAAGTGCCGAACGAGAAGGTGCGCATCCTGACCGCCAATGTCGGCGGCTCGTTCGGCATGAAGAACATCAACTATCCCGAATACATGTGCATCCTGTACGCGGCCAAGGCGCTGGGCCGCCCGGTGAAGTGGCTCGACGAGCGCTCGACCGCCTTCCTCTCCGACAGCCACGGCCGTGCGCAGAAGATCCACGCCGAGCTCGCGCTCGATGCCGAGGGGCATTTCCTCGCGGCCAAATTGTCCGGCTACGGCAATCTCGGCGCCTACATCACCGGCGTCGCGCCGGGGCCGCTCTCGCTCAACACCGGCAAGAATTTTTCCAGCGTCTACCGCACGCCCTTGATGGCGGTCGACATCAAGGTGGTGCTGACCAACACCACGCTGATGGGCGCCTATCGCGGCGCCGGCCGGCCCGAGGCGAACTATTACATGGAGCGGCTGATCGACCGCGCCGCCGACGAGATGGGCATCAACCGGCTGACCTTGCGCAAGCGCAACTTCATCAAGCCGAACCAGATGCCGTTCCCGGCCTCCTCCGGCGTCACCTATGACAGCGGCGACTTCCAGGCCGTGTTCAACAAGGCGCTCGAAATCTCCGACCACGAGAATTTCGCCAAGCGCAAGAAGGAGAGCAGGAAGGCCGGCAAGCTGCGCGGCATCGCCGTCGGCTCCTATCTCGAAGTCACGGCGCCACCCAGCCCCGAGCTCGGCAAGATCGTGTTCGATGCTGACGGCAGCGTGCAGCTCATCACCGGCACGCTCGATTACGGCCAGGGCCATGCGACGCCGTTTGCGCAGGTGTTGTCCGAGCAGCTCGGCGTCCCCTTCGAGAGCGTGAAGCTGGTGCAGGGCGACAGCGACATCGTCCACGCCGGCAACGGCACCGGCGGCTCGCGCTCGATCACCGCCACCGGCATGGCGATCGTGGGCGCCGCCAAGCTCGTCATCGAGAAGGGCAAGCGCGCTGCGGCGCACATGCTCGAGGCCTCCGAGGCCGACATCGAGTTCGAAGGCGGCAGCTTCACCATCGCCGGCACCGACCGCAGCATCGACATCATGGAGCTGGCCAAGAAGCTGCATGACGGCAAGACGCCGGAGGGCGTCCCTGACAGCCTCGACGTCGACCACACCAGCGAGCCGGTGCCCTCGGCGTTCCCGAACGGCTGCCACGTTGCGGAAGTCGAGATCGATCCGGAGACCGGCGTGGTGCAGATCGTGCGCTACAGCGCGGTCAACGATTTCGGCACGGTGATCAACCCGCTGCTGGTCGCAGGCCAGCTCCATGGCGGCGTCGTCCAGGGTATCGGACAGGCGCTGATGGAGCACATCCGCTACGACGAGAGCGGCCAGCCGATCACGGGCTCGCTGATGGACTACGCCCTGCCCCGCGCCGAGGACGTGCCGAACATGACGGTCGGCGATCACCCGGTGCCGGCCACGACCAATCCGCTCGGCAGCAAGGGCTGCGGCGAAGCCGGCTGCGCCGGCAGCCTGTCGACGGTGGTGAACGCCGTGCTCGATGCGCTCTCGGATTACGGCATCAAGCAGATCGACATGCCGCTGACCCCGGAGCGGGTGTGGCGCGCGATCCAGGAGGCGAAGGCCAAGGCGGCGTAAGCTCCGTTCGTCATTCCGGGGCGGTCCGCAGGACCGAACCCGGAATGACGGTGTTGTTTTTTAAGCCACCGCCTGCTCGCGCGGCTGGTAGATCGCGGTGTGCTGGCAATGCGCGAGCGGCGTGGTGCCGTTGGCGACGACGAGCGCGTCGAGCTCGACGAAGCGGTGGCCCTTCTTCTCGTAGTTGGCGGTGACTTTCGCCCGCGCGGTGATCTCGTCACCGGCATGCGCCGCCGACAACAGCTGCATGCGGCTGCCTACATGGATCCACGGGCCCAAGATCGTGTTGTCCACCAACACCCGGTTCATCACGCGCTGGATCAGGCCGGGATGGCCGAGCCCTTCGCGCGCGAAGATCGGATCGGTCTCCCTGATGTCGGCGAGATAGTCGGCCGCGTCCTGCCCGGCCCAACGGCGTGGCGCGGTGCCGAGCCATTTACCCGTCTCGAACGTCGCGGGACTGACCGGCTTGCGCTCGGCGACCGCGGGGACCTCGACATAATCGCGCAATGAAACCGCCGTCGCGGCCGCCGGCAGCGAGGCCGTGCCGGTGGCGCACAGCTCGGTGCGGCTGAACACCTCGATCGTGAGCAGGCCATTGTGCTCGGTCGCATCGACATCGGCGGTCTCGCCGTCATAGACCGGCTTGATGAAGCGCGCCTCGACCAACCCGCGACTGAGGAAGTCGCGGCCCCAAAGGGCAATCGGCACGTGCATCATGTAGGCGAAGACATCGACGCCCGGGACCAACCCGCCGGAAAAGCCGAAACGGCGCGCCACCGCGTCATCATGCATCTTGTTTTCGGATTGCTTGGCGGTGTTGTAGGCCTCGACGCGATAAGTTTCGAGCCGGTTCGGCATGATGGGTGTTCCCTGTAGTCTTGTTGTTGTCGGGCCGATCGTAGGCCCCGGGGAACACCGGTCAATCCCCTCGCCTTTGCGGCCCGAATGGGGTACCACGCGGCCAATGACCGACACCCCCACCCGCATCTATGTCGACGCCGACGCCTGCCCAGTGAAGGACGAGATTTATCGCGTTGCGCTCCGTCACGGCGTGCCCGTGAGCGTCGTCGCAGGCAATTTCATCCGCGTGCCGCAGGACCCGCTGATCGAGCGGATCGCGGCCGGCGCCGGCATGGACGCCGCCGACGATTGGATCGCCGAGCGCACCAAGCCGGGCGACGTCGTCGTGACATCGGACATTCCGCTGGCGAGCCGCTGCGTCAAGGCCGGCGCCGAGGTGATCGCGCCGAACGGAAAACCGTTCACGGAGGAGTCGATCGGGATGACGCTGGCGGTGCGCAACCTCATGACGGATTTGCGTTCGGCCGGCGAAGTCACCGGCGGCCCGCGATCGTTCTCCCCGCGCGATCGCTCCACCTTCCTCTCGGCGCTCGACCAGACGCTGCGCCGCATCCAGCGCCGCCGCGCTGACCAGACTGCCACCAGTCAGGGCTGATCATGGCGCCGCCGCTGATCCAGTTGAAAGACATCAAGCTGACCTTTGGCGGCACGCCGCTGCTGTCAGGCGTCGAGCTCAATGTCGCGCCATCCGAGCGCGTCTGCCTGATCGGCCGCAACGGCTCGGGCAAGTCGACGCTGCTGAAGATCGCGGCCGGCCTTGTCGAGCCCGACGGCGGCACGCGCTTCGTGCAGCCCGGCGCCACGGTTCGCTATCTGCCGCAGGAGCCTGACTTCGGCGAGCACAAGACCATCCTGGCCTATGTCGAGTCCGGTCTCGCTCCCGGCGACGACCAGCATCAGGCGCGCTATCTCTTGGAGCAGCTCGGGCTTACGGGCGATGAGAACCCGCATGATGTCTCTGGCGGCGAAGCCCGTCGCGCGGCGCTGGCGTATGTGCTGGCGCCCTCGCCCGACATCCTGCTGCTGGACGAGCCGACCAACCACCTCGATCTCGCCACCATCGAATGGCTGGAACAGGAGCTGGACAGCCGCCGCAGCGCGCTGGTGATCATCAGCCACGACCGCCGCTTCCTGACCAACCTGTCGCGTTCCACGGCGTGGCTCGACCGCGGCAAGATCAAGCAGATCGACCGCGGCTTTGCCTCGTTCGAGACCTGGCGCGACGAGGTGCTGGCGGAGGAAGAGCGCGACCAGCACAAGCTCGACCGCAAGATCGTCGACGAAGAGCACTGGCTGCGCCACGGCGTCTCCGGCCGGCGCAAGCGCAACGTCAAGCGCCTCGCCAATCTGCACACGCTGCGCGATCAGCGCCGCAACTATCGCGGCACGGCCGGCACCGCCAGTCTCGCTGCGGCCGAAGCGGAGCAGTCCGGCAAGCTGGTGATCGAGGCGAAGGGCATCACCAAGGCCTATGGCGAGCGCAAGATCGTCGAGAGTTTTTCGACCCGCATCCAGCGCGGCGACCGGCTCGGCATCATCGGGCCGAATGGCGCCGGCAAGACCACGCTGGTCAATCTGCTCACCGGCGGCATGCAGCCGGATTCCGGCACGATACGTCTCGGCGCCAATCTGGAGACGGCCACGCTCGACCAGCACCGCGAAAGCCTCGATCCCAAATCGACGCTGGCGGAAGCCCTGACCGGCGGGCGCGGCGATCAAATCATGGTCGGCGGCAAGCCGAAGCACGTCGTCGGCTACATGAAAGACTTCCTGTTCGGGCAGGAGCAGCGCGGCACGCCGGTGGAGGTACTCTCCGGCGGCGAGCGCGGCCGACTGATGCTGGCGCGCGCGCTGGCAAAGCCCTCGAATCTCCTGGTGCTGGACGAGCCGACCAACGATCTCGATCTCGAAACGCTCGACGTTCTCGAGGAGATGCTCGGCGACTACGAGGGCACCGTGATCCTGATCAGCCACGACCGCGACTTCCTCGACCGCGTCGTCACCTCCGTGATCGCGCCGGAAGGCAACGGCAAGTGGATCGAATATGCCGGCGGCTACAGCGACATGCTGACCCAGCGCGGCGCGGACCTGAAGCGCGAGACGGCGAAGGCCCAAGCCCCGGCCGAGAAGAAAGAGGAGCGGCCGGCCGCTCCCGCCTCCTCGGCCAAGCGGAAGCTGAGCTTCAACGAGAAGCACGCACTGGAGACGCTGCCGAAGAAGATGGAGACGCTGCAGGCCGACATCGCCAAGCTGCAGCGCGTGCTCGACGATCCCAACCTCTATGCCAAGGATCGCAAGAGATTCGACGATACATCCGCCGCCATCGCCAAGGCGCATGAAGATTTGTCGGCCGCCGAAGAGCGCTGGCTCGAACTCGAAATGCTGCGTGAAGAGATAGAACAGGCATAAATCATGACAACTGCTGTCGCCGCCAAGATCGCCCGCGAATACGGCACACCCTGCGCCGTCATCGACATGGACAAGGTCGAGCGCAACATTGCGCGGATCCAGAAAGCCTGCGACGAGGCCGGAATCGCCAACCGCCCCCACATCAAGACGCACAAGAACCCGACCATCGCGAAGATGCAGGTCGCGGCCGGCGCGAAGGGCATCACCTGTCAGAAGCTTGGCGAAGCCGAGATCATGGCCAATGCCGGCATCGACGACATCCTGATCAGCTACAATCTGCTTGGCGAAGAGAAGATGGCGCGGCTCGGCGCGCTGCAGGCCAAGGCCAACATGACGGTGGCTGCCGACAATTCCACCGTCGTCGCGGGACTACCGAAGGCGGCGGCCGCGTCAGGCCGCCCGCTCTCGGTCGTGGTCGAATGCGATACCGGCCGCAAGCGCGCCGGTGTCGAGACGCCGGCTGAGGCCATTGCGCTGGCGCGCGAGATCGCCGCGTCCAAGGGGCTGCAGTTCGCCGGCTTCATGCTCTATCCGACCGAGACCGGCTGGGCGGATGCGCAGAAATTTTACGACGAGGCGCTGGCCGGCGTGCGCGCGCACGGACTGGATGCGAAGATCGTCTCGACCGGCGGCACGCCGAACCTGAAAAATCTCGGCAAGCTGAAGGGCGGCACCGAGCACCGCTTCGGCACCTATATCTACAACGACCGCATGCAGGTCGCGGCCGGCTCTGCCAGCTGGGACGACTGCGCGCTGCACATCTATTCGACGGTGGTGAGCCGCGCCGCGCCCGAGCGCGGCATCCTCGATGCCGGCTCGAAGACGCTGACGACCGACACCGGCGGGCTCGACGGCCACGGCCTGATCCTGGAACACCCCGAAGCAAAGATCGCGCGCTTCGCCGAGGAGCACGGCTTCCTCGACCTGTCCCGCAGCAACACGCGGCCCAATGTCGGCGACGTCGTCCGCATCGTGCCGAACCACGTCTGCGTCGTCGTCAACATGATGGACGAGGTCGTGATGGTGCGGGGCGAGGAGATCATCGGCACGCTGCCGGTGGCGGCGCGGGGAAAGCTTCGGTAGGGGCAAACTGTCGTAGGGCGGACAAAGCGAAGCGTGCCCACGACTCCTCATCGTAACCGCGAAAGATCGTGGGCACGGCGCTTCGCGCCTTTGCCCACCCTACGAGTTTTCGGGAGGACTGCGCTCTCTCAGCCGTCATTGCGAGGAGCCCGTGACAAAATTGCGTAGCAGTTTTGCACTGGTGCGACGAAGCAATCCAGACTATTTCCGCAGAGGCAGTCTGGATTGCTTCGCTGCGTTCGCAATGACGGTGGTTAGCGGTTGAGCCACGCCAGCACGCCCCGGCCCGCAGCGGCCCCCGTCGCGAATGAGGCCTGCAGCAGATAGCCACCGGTTGGCGCCTCCCAGTCCAGCATCTCGCCGGCGGCGAACACGCCCGGCTGCTTTCGCAGCATGAATTGATCGTCGAATTCGTCGAAACTAACTCCACCCGCAGTCGAGATCGCACGATCGATTGGGGCAACGCCCGTGAGCCGAACGGGGATTGCATTGACCAGGCGCGCAAGCTCGGCCGGCGAGAACGAGGCCAGCGGCCGGCCCGAGGCGATGGCGGCCTCCTGCATCAGGCCGATGCCGACCGGCGACAATTGCGCAGCCTTGCGCAGGAAATTCGCGAGCGACTGCTTGCCGCGCACCCCTGATAGCCGCGTGGTCAGTGCCGCGGCGTCAAGGTCGGGCCGCAATGCGATCATCAGCGTCGCCTGCCCGAGACTCAGCACCGCCTCCCGCAACTCCGCCGACAGCGCGTAGATCGCGCCGCCTTCGATGCCGCCCCGCGTGATCATCGCTTCGCCGCGCACCGTGTGTGCACCAACCGTCAGCGCCACGCCCTTGAGCGGCTGGCCTTCGAAGCGATCGCGGAAGACGTCGGACCAGGCGACCGTGAAGCCGGAATTGGCTGGCCGCAGTTTTGAGATGGCGACGCCTCTTGCCGCGAGGAGTTCGACCCAGCCGCCATCCGACCCGAGCCGCGGCCAGCTCGCGCCGCCGAGTGCGAGGACCGTGGCGTCGGCAACGACGGCCGCCTCGCCATCCGGCGCTCGAAACAGCAGTCGCCCCTCGCCGTCCCAGCCTGTCCAGCGATGATGGAAGGCAAATCGTACGCCGCTGGCGTCGAGGCGCCGCAGCCAGGCGCGCAGCAAAGGCGAGGCCTTGAACGCTTCTGGAAAAACCCTACCGCTGGTGCCGACGAAGGTCGGCTCGCCCAATGCTTCGCTCCACCCACGCAACGCCTCAGGCGGAAACGCCTCGATCGCCGCTTGCAGCCTCAGTGCCGCCTCGCGATAGCGCGCCATGAATTGCGGCAGCGGCTCGCTGTGGGTGAGGTTGAGTCCACCCCGGCCCGCCATCAGGAATTTGCGCCCCGCGGACGGCATCGCGTCATAGACGGTGACGCGGGCGCCGCATTGCGCGAGCACTTCGGCCGCCATCAGCCCGGCCGGGCCGGCGCCGATGATTGCGACGTGATTGTCGGATGAGGTCATGGCAGGAGTTTAGAGCCAGATTCTCGCGCCAGAAACAGTGTCATTCCGGGCTCGCGCTGCGCGCGCCCCGGAATGACGGCGCGGCTAGAGCTTGATCCCCGCCCGCGCCGCGGCCTGCGCGACATATTTCTGCGTCTGCTCGAACGCCCCCGTGAGCGCCTTGGCCTTCGACATGTCGCTGATCTCAGCGAAATGCGCGGCGACCGCGTCCGGCGTCCATTCGGACTCCGGCAGATTGATGCCTTCGCTCTCCACGATCTTGATCACGGCGAAAGAGCCGGCGCCGGCACCCATGATAGTGCGGGTCGGGGCGTCCTCGCTCAGCATGTACTCGACCGCCGGCGTGATCGCGTTCGGCTTCATCAGCTGCAGCGCCTGCGGCGGCAGCAGCTCTTCCGTCATGCGGGTTGCCGCCGTCGGCGAGATGATGTTGACGCGGATGTCGGTCTTGCGGCCTTCCTCGGCGAGCACGTTCATCAGGCCGACCATTCCCGACTTCGCCGCGCCGTAATTGGCCTGGCCGAAATTGCCGTAGAGGCCGGAGGACGACGTCGTCAGCACGATGCGGCCGTAATTGCGGTCGCGCATGCCGGCCCAGGCCGCCTTGCAGCAATAGAAGGTGCCGACGAGATGCACGTCGAGCACCTTCTGGAAATCGGCGGCCTCCATCTTGCCGAACGATTTGTCGCGCAGGATGCCGGCATTGGCGCACAAGAGATCGACGCTGCCCCACTCCTTGGTGGCGCGCTCGACCATGGCGGTGACCTGCTCGAAGTTCGAGACGTCCGCGCCATCGGCCATCGCGGTGCCGCCCGCTTTGCGGATCTCCTCGACCACGGCCTCCGCGGGTGACAGCGAGCCGCCGCTGCCGTCACGCGCGCCGCCGAAATCGTTGACCACGACCTTGGCGCCGCGGCTGGCCAATCCCAGCGCATGCGCTTTGCCGAGACCATTGCCCGCGCCGGTGACGATGGCGACGCGTCCGTCGAACCTGATTGCCATGGGTAAAGGTCTCTGTTCTTCCCTTCCCCCTTGCGGGAGAAGGTGGCGCGAAGCGCCGGATGAGGGGTCTCTCTCGGCAGACGCGCTTGCGGAGAGAGACCCCTCACCCGCCTCGCGTTCCGCGAGGCACCCTCTCCACAAGGGGACAGGGTAAAACCGCGCGTTTGACGGCTTTTTGAGCAGCGAAGCCCCGCCGGGTCAAGCCCGGTCCACGTTACGCGAAATAGATCAAACCGAGCCAATCCGCGATCAGCGCCGGCTTGTCCTCGCCTTCGATCTCCACGGTCACGTTGGTACGGGACTGCAACTCATTCGGCTTGCGCAGCTTGGCCTCCGCCAGCACGAAACGGCCGCGGACGCGCTTGCCCGAGCGCACCGGCGAGATGAAGCGCAGCTTGTCGAAACCGTAGTTGACGCCCATCGTGGTCCCCGCAAGGGCCGGCATCACTTCATAAGACATCACAGGCAACATCGACATCGTCAGGAAGCCGTGCGCGATGGTGGTACCAAACGCGGTTTCCTTCTTCGCGCGCTCGGGATCGACGTGGATGAACTGGCGATCCTCGGTCACGTCGGCGTAGGTGTCGATGCGGGGCTGGTCGAGCAGATGCCAGGACGACACGCCGATCTCCTTGCCGACCATGGCCTGATAAGCCTCGAGCGTGATCGGCGGCGACTTCCAGATTTGGTTCACTTAGGTCTCACTCCGTGTTTTCGGCAGCTCGGGAAAATCCTCCTCGCGGAATTCCCGGCCGCGCAGCGGATCGTTGCGATCATTGTCGCGTTCGAGCCGTCGTAGCTGGACCCGGCGGATTTTGCCAGAGATCGTCTTCGGCAGTTCGGTGACGATTTCGAGGCGGCGGATCCGCTTGAACGGCGCAAGGCGGGCGTGCAGATGCTTGAAGATCGACAGCGCCGTCTCCGGCGAGCGCTCTGCACCCGACGTCAGCAGCACGAACGCCTTGGGGATGGCAAGGCGTATCGGGTCCGGGCTCGGCACGACCGCGGCTTCCGCGACGAGCTCGTGCTCGAGCAGGACGCTCTCGAGTTCGAACGGACTGATGCGGTAATCCGACGATTTGAACACGTCGTCGGAGCGGCCGACGAAGGTGAGATAGCCCTCGTCGTCTTCGAACACGACATCGCCACTGCGATAGAGCTCACCCTCGGCGCCAGACAGCTTGCCGTCCTCGCCCTGATAACCCTGCATCAGACCGGCCGGGCGCTCACTGCCGAGCACCAGCGTGACCTCCCCTTCCCTGGCGGGATGGCCGTCGGCGTCACTGATCTGCACGCGATAGCCCGGCAGCGGCCGACCCATCGAGCCGATTTTGATCTTCTGGCCCGGCGAGTTGCCGGCCAGTGCGGTGGTTTCGGTCTGGCCATATCCGTCGCGGATGGTCAGGCCCCAGGCCGCCCGCACCTGATCGATCACTTCAGGGTTCAGCGGCTCGCCCGCGCCGCAGACCTCGCGCAAGGCCACCTTGAACGATGCGAGATTCTCCTGGATGAACAGCCGCCACACTGTCGGCGGCGCGCACAGCGTGGTGACGCCGCAGCGGCCGATGGTGGCAAGCAGGCCCTTGGCGTCGAAGCGCGGCTGGTTGACCACGAACACGGTGGCGCCGGCATTCCACGGTGCAAAGAAGCAGCTCCAGGCGTGCTTGGCCCAGCCTGGCGATGAAATGTTGAGATGGACGTCGCCGGGCTTCAGCCCGATCCAATACATGGTCGAAAGATGCCCGACGGGATAGCTCCGCTGACTGTGCCGGACGAGCTTTGGTTTTGCCGTGGTCCCCGAGGTAAAATAAAGCAGCATCGGGTCGTCGGCGTTGGTCGGACCGTCGGCGCTAAAACGCTCCGAAGCCGTCGCCGCCTCATCGTAGGAAAGCCATCCGTCGGAGGCAGCGCCGACCACGATGCGAACGACGTTCTCCGCGCCAAGGCTTGCGAACTTCGCGACCTGATCCTGCGCGGCGACCACCGCCTTCGCCTTGCCGCGATCGAGCCGGTCGCGCAGCTCGTCCGCGGTGAGCAGCGTGGTCGCAGGGATCACGACGACGCCGAGCTTCATCGCCGCCAGCATCGTCTCCCACAGCGGAACCACATTGCCGAGCAGCAGCAGGAGATGATCGCCGCGCCTCAGGCCCTGCGCGCGGAGGAAATTGGCAATTTGGTTGGAGCGCTTCGAGAGCGCTGCGAAAGAAAGCTTTGTCTGCTTGTCCTGCGCGGCATCGACAATCCAGAGCGCGGGGCGGTCCTTGGCGTCGGCATCCTTCGCAAGCTCGTCGAACCAGTCGAGCGCCCAGTTGAAGGGAACCGGATCGGGCCAGCGGAAATCCCTAACCGCCGTCTCGTAATCCGTGCGGTGCTTTAGCAGAAACGCGCGCGCGTCCTGAAATGTCGTCATGATCCGGGCCCGTCGAATTGATTGTCGAACGTAGCCCGGATGGAGCGAAGCGCAATCCGGGGCCGGTCGCGCAAACGAGGGAACAGTCCCGGATTTCGCTTCGCTCCATCCGGGCTACGAAGCCCCGCTATCGTCCAGCGAGGCTGCGAACGTGCTTGATAATTCCGGAAAAATCCACCCCACCCTGACCGGCTGCGTCGAAAGACTGATAAATCTCCTGCGCATGCTTGCCGAGCGGCGTCGCAGCGCCGGCAGCCTTCGCGGCGTCCTGCGCCAGCGTCAGATCCTTCACCATCAGCGCCGAGGCAAAGCCCGGCTTGTAGTCGTTGTTCGCCGGCGAGGTCGGCACCGGGCCCGGCACCGGGCAATAGGTCGTCAGCGACCAGCACTGGCCCGACGAGGTCGAGGCGACGTCGAACAGTGCCTGATGCGAAAGACCGAGCTTCTCGCCAAGCGCAAACGCTTCGCTGACCGCGATCATGGAGATGCCGAGGATCATGTTGTTGCAGATCTTGGCCGCCTGGCCCGCGCCGGCGCCGCCGCAATGCACGATCTTCTTGCCCATGTTCTCCAGCACCGCCTTGGCCGCGGCAAATGCCTTCTCCTCGCCGCCGCACATGAAGGTGAGCGTCGCGCCCTTGGCGCCGCCGGTGCCGCCGGAGACCGGTGCGTC
>NZ_JALBHA010000013.1:0-48488 GCF_023006445.1 Bradyrhizobium sp. SHOUNA76 | reverse complement strand
CGAGGATCCGATCGCCCGCCTGCGCCAGCGCGCCGAGGACATGGGCGCCAGCTCCGCGGCCCTGAAGAAGATCGCCGATGCCGCCGATCCGCTCTACAAGACCCTGGACGAGGGCCAGAAACGGCGCCTCGCCGTGCTGACCCGCCACCGCGGCCCGTTCGGCGGCGGCGAGGACGGCCCGCTGCACCGCCACTTCATGGACCGGATGATGGAGCGCGGCATGGACCATTTTCACCACGACCGTTTCGAGCGCGACAGCGGTCCGGACCGCGACCGCGAAGGCCGGCTCTGAGCCATCAGGGATTCTGCCACGATTAACCTTGGCGAAGCCGCTGGAATCCAGCGGCTTTTCGCTTTTCCGGGCCTGTGGAAGAACCTTGGAAAACTTGTGTCCGATCGCTTGCCAGACCCGGATCGCTTTGCTAAACGACCGGCCTCGCAAGGCTTTGACCGGCCTTCGGGCGCATAGCTCAGTTGGTAGAGCAGCTGACTCTTAATCAGCGGGTCCCAGGTTCGAGCCCTGGTGCGCCCACCAAATAAATCAAGCACTTAAGATCTGGCTTGGTAGAGTAAGCGACCTCATTTTACAGGTCGTTTTACAGTTTTGTTCTCGCTTCGAGCTTGAGCACCGCAGCTTCGGCGAGCTGAATGTCGCGGCCTAGATAGTGCGCATCCAGAATGGCCTCGACGTCCTTTAGCGAGTGGCCGGTCACAGCCGCGATCTGCGGCACGCTCGCGCCAGCAATCGCCAGCCGAACCACCGCGGTGCCTCTCAGATCGTGAAACGTCAGGTCGCCAATGCCCGCCCGTTCGCAGGCCTTTGCCCACGACGACCGAAAACCATCCGACGTCCAGGGCCGGCCGAGCGTATTTGTCAGGATCAGAGGTCCACGGCGCTTCGTGGTGTCGAGCAAGGCTCTCAAGGGAGTGCCAGCAGGCATCACCACGCGCCGCCCGCCTTTCGACTGGCGGAGACGAATGTGAGGACTCTCATAGGCTGACCACGGCAAGCGCAAGAGGTCGCCTTGTCGTTGACCGCTCCACAAAGCCAAGATCAGCGCCAGCCTGATCTCTTCGGATGCAACCGATAGAACTGCGGCAATGTCCTGTTCGGTCCAGATCTTGTCCCGCCGGTCTGCGGCGTAGAGCCGACCTCCGCGCTCGCAAGGATTGCTGGCGATAATGCCCCGATCTTTCGCGAAAGACAGAATGCGCGCCAGCACCGTCCAGGCAAGATCTGCTTTGCGCGGCGTGTTGGCGTATTTGTCGCGCCAGCTTTTGAAATCGCCACGAATCCTGCGATCGGCGAGAGCGGCGATCGGCAGATCAGCGAATTCATCTTCGATGAGCTTGATGTATCTGAGGTAGTCACGGCGGGTGGACACAGCGATCTTGGTAAATTCCGGTGCCGTCTTGTATCGCGCGATGATTGACATGAAGGTGCCAGCGCGGGGCTGCCGAAGATTCGAATGTGCCTCTTGGTATTGCTGGACAAAGTCAGGCGTACCCGGTTCTGCTTTGATCTGGGGGCCGCCACGATAGGCGTAATAGTACGTCTTTGGTTCGCCGCTTGAGAGCGTCACCTTTACTTTATGAATGCCTTTGAGATTGACGCGCACGCTTCGCTCTCCACTCGTCCAGGGCAGATGTCGCAACGTCGGAAGTTTGAGTGCTGGGTAACCCGCTCAGCGAGTCTAACGCGAGATCAATCGCTTTCAAGTCCCATCGCGATGTGCCGGAAAGAGCAGAGGGTAATCTTCCGATCTTTACCCACCTCGAGAAAGTGTTAACGGACAGACCACAGTATGAGGCAGCCTGGTCACGCGACACCAGGCGCTGGCCAATGCTGCTCCGAACAAACTCCATCCGAACGATCCAGTCGTGACAGCATCACGCCAAGGCACTTGGAAGATCGCACTTTCGTCGGCCGGCGCAACTGCAAGCAGCGGCATTGAGATCAAGCTGCCGCCTTGTAGGAAAGCGATCGGGCAAGGAGGATCAAGCCCGATCAGGCGGCTCACATTGTCTTGAGATGCGACGAAATCGTTCGAAGGCCGAAGGTGGAATTTGGATCAGCTCACTCTTCCGCCGCTGTCTTATTGATTTTGATTTAGGTGCGTGCGGCTGTCGCCACAGCGGGCTCTCGTGAACCGAGTCGCCTCGCGTCTCGGCCTTCGGCTTCGATCCCTCACGCAAGCAGATATAATGTGTCGCTCGCCGGAGGCACTCGCACGAAGGGCTGCCGCTTCGCGGCACCGCTATCACTGCCCGTCGCGCGGGTGCCTCGTTAACCGGTCTCGCGACTGCACTCGGTCCCGGGTCCCGCCGCGTACCGCGTCGGCGCTATGCTGACCCTCCTGCGGGTGCCTCTTTTGATTCTCTCACTCTTGCCTTGTTCTCACCTGCGCTGACTTGCTCAATATTCCAACGCTTGAGATCTAAGGGGCGCCGCCCCTCGCGCGCGCCAGGGTAAAGCGCCGGCTGGCGCCGGCGCCGACCCGAGCGGTCTCCCCGGTCTTCCGCGCTTCGCTCATCCTGTCGACTTTGACTGCATGCCACACACGCTTGTGCAGACCCGCTTCTTGCGAGCGGCCCTTGCGGGCGGGTGATCCCCCTCCGCTCGGGTCGCCCTGGCACTTGCTACCCCCGGTCTCGCCGACGGGCAGGGGTGCAGGCGCGTAGTGCGCCTTGCACCCATGGAAGCAAAAGGAAGAATGATCATGTCGGCCAAATCGGTTGAAATCGTTCCCGCGAGCGGGACGGAGGTTCTCATTCCGCTCAACAAGCTGAAGAAATCCCCGAACAATGCGCGCAAAGTGCCGCATAGCGAGGCGGCGATTGAGGGGTATGCGGCGAGTATCGCCGCCAAGGGTATCCTGCAGAATCTGGTGGTTGAGCCCGAGCTGGACGGAGAGGGAACGGCCACGGGGTTCTATTTGGTGACCATCGGCGAGGGCAGACGGCTTGCCCAGCTGCTGCGGGTGAAAGAGAAGGAGATAAAGAAGACTGAGCCGATCCGCTGCATCGTCGACACCACGAATGACCCCCACGAGATCAGCTTGGACGAGAATGTCACCCGACAAAACATGCATCCCGCCGACCAGTTCGAGGCGTTCAGGAAGCTCGCGGACGAGCGTGGTTTCGGCCCGGAGGAGATCGCCGGGCGCTTTGGGGTGACGGCTCACGTGGTGCGGCAACGGCTGAGATTGGCGGCGGTTTCCCCCAAACTGATCCAGCTCTATCGCGACGGCGACCTGACCCTAGAGCAGTTGATGGCCTTTGCCATCACCGACGATCAGACCCGTCAGGAAAGCGTCCATGAGCGCCTGTCCTACGACCGCGATGCCGGCACCATCCGTCGTCTCCTCACCGAAACTCATGTCGCGGCCACGGAGCGCCGGGCGCGGTTTGTTGGGCTGGCGGCTTATGTGGAGGCGGGCGGAACGATCCTGCGCGACCTCTTCACCGAGGATAGTGGCGGCTATCTCGAAGATGTTGCGTTGCTCGATCTCTTGGTGACGGCACGGCTCGGTCGCGAGGCGGACGCCTTGCGGGCGGCCGAGGGATGGAAGTGGACCGAGCCCCATCTCGACTTCCCGCATGCCCACGGTATGCGCCGCGCCTACCCGCATCCGGTCGAGCTTTCAGCCGAGGATCGGTCCGCCCTTCATGCGCTCCAGACCGAGTTCGACTGGCTGACCGAACAGCATCAAACGGCTGACGAACTGCCTGATGAGGTGGATGCCCGGTTCGGTGAATTGGAGACCCAAATCGAGCAGCTAGAGGCGAAACGGCAGGGCTACGATCTCAGTGATGTCGCGCGCGGCGGCGCGTTCGTGATCCTCAATCACGACGGTACTATCAGGATCGAGCGCGGTTTCATTCGCCCCGAGGACGACAAATCACATCCCGAAGCCGGGCAGGAAGGGGACGCTCAGGCCTCGGGAGAGGAGAGCGAAGGGGACAATCAGGCCCCACGGGACGGTGAAACAGAGGACGCAGAAGACGAGGAGGAAGAGGAAGAACAGAGGCTGTCCGACACGCTCGTTCGTGACCTCACCGCGCACCGTACCTTGGGGCTGCGTCTCAATTTGGGTGAGCAGCCTGATGTCGCCATTGTGGTAGTCACCCACGCACTCGCCGCGCAAATTTTCTATGTCGGGGCCAATGCCCAGGTGGTCGGCATCCAACCCGTAAAGACGGATTTGGCGACGCATGCGGTCGGCATCGAAGATACGCCGGCTGGGAAAACGTGGTCGGATCGTCATGCCAATTGGGCGAGGCAAATGCCCCGGGACGTCGCCAAGCTGTGGGACTTTGTGGTCGAACTCGACCACGACAGCCGCATGGCGCTGTTCGCCCATTGTACAGCATTGACGGTCAATGCGGTCAAATTGCCGTTTGACCTTAGGCCGCGCGCGTTGGCAGCGGCTAGCCGTTTGGCCGGAGCCGTCGCCCTCGACATGCCCCCGATTCTGGCGGCCGACCGTGCGGAATTATCTCGGCCGGGTTACCAAGGCGGGCATCCTTGACGCCGTCCGCGAAGGCGTTAGCGAGGAGGCCGCCGAACGCATCTCCGCAATGAAAAAGGTCGAGATGGCGGCCGCCGCCGAGCAGTTGCTGACGGCAACCGACTGGTTGCCGCCGTTGCTGCGCACGGCCAAAACGAAGGATCGGGCCGGTGCGCCGGACAAGGCGGAAGGCCGTGATTTCCGCTCGCAAGCAGCGGAGTAAGAGATGAGCCGGGGGTCGAGGCGGCCCCGGCAAGCGTCAAATTCGGGCCGCGCACCTGACGGTGCGCGGCCCGCTAATCGAGGCGACGCGTGCGATGACGCTCGCCAGCCCGTCTCCAAAAGCGGGCCACGATCCGTCCGATCTGCGCGGCTGGCAGCGACCTATGAGGCTGTGCCGCGCCCTCCTTTTGCAGCGGCGAAGCGATCGGATTGGGGACCGGATGATGTCCAGATCTCGCGTATTCAAAGCGCAATCGCGCGAACAATTCTGGTCGGCGCCGTCGTTTCCCAGTCTGAAAATGCGGTCGGGTTCGCTTGGTTTGTTCGGTTTGCCGTGCTCGCGATGGATGCGCGGACGTCGCTTCTTTTTGATCGATCCACGCCGTTTTCCGATGCTGCACTGGGCGTTGGTAGCCACGATAATCGCCGTCAGTTCGGTCATGGCTCGCGTCCAACGCATCCACGAATGGCTCATCGGGCCCGAGGGACGGCAAGAGCCTCGATCGCCTTCCCGCAACAGCTCACGCCTGCTTTTTTCCCCTGCCGCCAAGCGGCGGCATTCCTCGCGCAAGACACAAAAGCAGGCTTTCGCCGTCCTCCGCTGCGCTGCGGGCCCAAGGGCTGCGGGCCGATCGCTCCCCGGGCCAAGGATCGCCATCGAGGCTGCGATGGGCGCGGCCCGAGCAACAGACGGACGGAGATCACCATGGCGACCATCGGCACTTTCACCGCTTCGGACAACGGCTACACCGGCTCGATCAAGACGCTGACGTTGAACATCAAGGCCAAGTTCACGGCCTCCGAGAAGGACAACGACAAGGCTCCCGACTACCGGATTTTCGCTGGATCCACCGAATTTGGCGCCGCCTGGAAGAAGACCGTCCGCGACAGCGACCGCGAATATCTCTCGGTCAAGCTTGACGATCCGAGCTTCCCGGCTCCGATCTACGCCTCGCTAGTTAAAGTCGAAGGCGAGGAGGGTTTCAGCCTGATCTGGTCGCGCCGCAACGGCGATTGACCCCGAGGATCATCGGCCCCGCCTCCTCGAGGCGGGGCTTTTTTGCGTTCCCTGCCCGCTTTGAAGGACGGCAGAAGGGCATTTTCTTCCCTCGAAAGGAAGGCGCGTAGCCACGGATTCGTGGCGCAACTTAAAGCCGGTTCGAGGCGCCGAGTTGGGAATGAATTAAGCTCGCGGCTGCGCTTTCCGTCGGGCGGTTCGTGAACTCAATCGCCGTCTCCGCGGCCGATTGATCGCGCCAAATTCGACTTGAGGACCGCGCCTTGGATGCGAAACTGAGCCGCTTTGCCGTCGAGATAATCGGCTCTGCATCGCGGAGAACTCGAGTTCGCGCATACATCGAATCGCGGTCGAAGCGCCGCTTTGCGGGGCGACTGGTGCTCCGCGGCAAGGCCTGGCAACTTCGCCCGAAGGGCACGATACCCTGCTTGTGGCGCTACGACCTATGGCGGCCGTCCCCCACCCGAAACCCTCGCACGCTTCCTTTTTCCCCGCCGGCAGGCCGGCTCCTCGCGGTCGCTTCGCTGCAAAAAAAAGAGCGGGCTCAGGTGCTCCGCTGCGCTTCGCCCCAAGGGTTGGGATGTGGTCCGGCCGCCATGACGGTCTCGCCATCGCAGGGCATCGGCACCTTGCGGCAACGAAGGAGACAGACCATGACCGCGATCGGATTCGTCACCCGCACAACTTACGGCGGCTTAAGGGGGCAGCTCATATTGCGCCGGTTCGCGCCGACATCGACATCGTGCCGAACCGCGACAAGTCCGGCGATAACCCAGCAGATTTCCGCATATTCTCCCAGGGACTTGAGATCGGAATCCGGTCGGATTCTGAGCGGCGAGAACTACGGAAGGGACTACATCAGCCTATCACTCGCAGCACCCGGCCTTGGGGTCCGCAAGCTCTGCGCAAACCTTGGTCGAACGATTGGCCTTAACAGCGACGGCATTCTTCGTGATCTGGAATCCTGTCGATAGGTCGAAATGGTGGGCTCTCGCGCATCGCGCGGGAGCCCATTTTTCTGTCTCGGATACAAGATTCTGGATATCGCCGACTGTTGCAAGAGCGCCCACAACTGGGTGCGCGCAGAAGGGTGAGGGTGGCTGAACAGCCTGCGAGACATCTCATTTCTATCGATGAACGCTCTCGCACGCTGTGGAATTTGCTTGGTGCCAAGGTCGTTTCCGTGGCTTTTTCTCTTCGTTCAGATACCGAAAATCGCTCCATCGTCATTGGTATTTGCGCCATTCCATGGAGAGCTCAGAGGCTGGAATTGATGGCTTAGAAGCGTGTCGAGCGCTCGATTTTTGTACGAATAGCGTGCTGATGGCGTACGGGCGATGCCTTCGGCCCGCGCTCTACTCGTCGCTTTGCTCCTCACCGAGCCACCCTACGGGTGTCTCGGCCCTTCGGGTAACGATCGCTATCGCAAAAGAGAGGAAAGCAAAAAAAGCAGGGGGAGTGAGGGCAAGATAAAAGCACTGGCACCACGGGATGGCTAAGTGGTTGTCTGCACATCCAAGGGTTGGAGATACCGAGGGCCGCGATGTCACCAATCGGGATTTAAGGCATTGTTGGCGTTTGCCGATCGCATCAGCAAACTGGCGATGGTTCGTTGACTTGAAATATTCGCGATCGTCTCAGACAGGAGCCGCGTCACGCGTGGTGTCGACGAGGACGAATCGAAGCGAAGGGTCGGGTGGATCGACAACCGCCAGCGATGCAATTGGATATATTCGGCACGTTGGCAGCCACAGAGCCACAGAGCAGGCCGGGGTTACGACTGATCGCGCGTCGAACTTCTCTGACGGTCGCGTTGGCAGCCGATGCGCACCAGATGCGGCGCTCGCCGGGCGGTGGATGACCAGGGGTGATCGAGGTGCGCCTCGGGGCACCAAGGCGTCGCGCGCGAGGGTAAGCCAGCCAGGCGAACTCTACGCCGCCACGCGAGATCGGGTCGGCGGCAAGGCATTCCCCGACCGCCAGCAATTCCGGTTCATCGTTGCGCTTGTGGGCCGCGCGGAGATCACCGATCAGAGGCAGTCATCCGCGACCTGATGCAATAAATGGAGGAAGGCCTCGGCAACAGGCTCGACTCGACTGGGGCGCTGCGGATCACTTCAACATCGGTCACGCGAACAGCCGTGTTGTGCTCCCCCGACAGGGATGACGCGAGACATGATCTCGTGATTGCCATCGACTTCGCCCAGAGTTTGCGGGCGCGGGGTGGCGGACCGTCCATGGCGTGGCTGGACCGAAAATCAGGATCAAGGTCGGTCGCAAGCGCAGAAGATCACAGCCGGAGCAGTTCATACTCCTCAATGAGCTATAGAGCGCAAAGCGGTGATGGGCGGTTCACGCACACACATATCTGCCACTCCGCCGCTAACGGGTTCCGGGGGACTTCCAGAACGGGATCGTCTTACGCCGAGATCGACGCCGTGAGCCCTTCTGCATGCATGGCGGCGAGCGCAGCCCTAACCCGCTGGATGGAAACCTCGAGCTCATGGAGCAAGCTCTTCAGTTCGCGCGGGCTGGCCTCCTCCATGCGCAGGTTGTCGACGTGCAAGGTTTCTTCAATCAGTTGGACCACGGATGTTTCTTCAGAACTGCGGCCAAGCGCGCCGTGATCGTTTGCAATTTCAGCCTCGGCGACGACCTTTCCATCGGTCGTCACTCGAACCGAGGTCTTCAATCGAACGAACTTGGCGACCGTCGAAGCCGGGATTTCAACAATTGCGAGCGGAGCGCCTGTTCGCTTGCAACGGTATCCGAAACGGAACACATCGCCCGCGTCCCCGGCGCATTGATGTCCAGGTAATTCAACGAAGGGTTCAAGATCAGCCAACACGCGCGGCTCTCCTTTTTGTTGAGTATACTCAATTGATGAGTTTACTCAACAAGAAGCATCTCGCCTTCGATGGACGAGATGAAGCAAATCGTTGCTCGGAATCTGCGGCGGGTTCGCCACGAAAGAAAGTTGAGCCAAGAAGAGCTCTCTTTTCGGGCAAAAGTGGACCGGAGCTATATCAGTCAGCTTGAGACCGGCAGTTACAGCGCGTCAGTTACAATGTTGGGAAAGCTCGCCAAAGCGCTTGGCGTCGACGTCAGTGAATTGTTGAAGCGGTAGTGGGAGTGGTCGTTCATTCGTGCGTTATCGTGTGGAGATAACGCATTTATCTTATCCTCCTGAGAACATTCAGCGATTTAGTTACGCCCTGGGCGGGTCGGGGCAGTAAATAGCAGCAAAATGCAGTGAAGGGCAGCGTTTGCGTGCGGATTGCGTGCGGGTCTGTTCTGCGGTCGTTCGCACCCTGCCCTTTGTGCTGGCCAGACTTTCAATGCCTCTTACGCGAAGACCGTCATGATGACCTCGCAATCTGCAGCAGATGGGTGAGAGGGTGGACTCGAACCACCAACCGGTCGTCGCCGCGCCTGCCAACACTCTCACCATACGCGAACTCGCGAATCCTGCTCCGACGTCTGAATCTCGTCAATGCTCACGTGTCGTACGTGCATAACTCGGAGTTCCTATTGAAGTCGGGATTCCGCTTCGGGTATCAAACCCTCATTGGCCAGCGATGGCTTCAAGAGCTCAGAGAGGCACCGGGGGGCCGCGGTTCTGAGAAAATTAAAACCTACTCTCCCGGTGTCGGCTGGTGCGTGGAACTCTCTGCCCGATGGGCCGCACGCATAAAGTTGGAGTAAGAGCGTGCTCGCTTCTTTCGCCTACGAAGCCGGCAAGGCGGATGGCTCGACGGTTCGCTTCAAGCTGAAACTATCCTTCGGGTGGTCTCTGCTTAGCCGAATCTTCGGGCCTTAAGTCTGGAAAGGGTCTGCCTTCGGGCAGACCCTTTTTCCTTTTGGGTCGCTGGGTCGAGACCCGAAAGGTGCCCGTGGTCGCCCGTGTCTGTTGGAGAGCCACTGACCCAGCCATCGGGTGGGCGGGGTTCTTCAATAGCGCTTCGGCGAGGCGGCTAATCCTCCAGTTCTACTTTGTGCTTGAGCTTGTCGATGAGTTCGGATGCATCAGCCTTGGTCTCGGGCTTGGGAACCGGCCTGTGGGCCTGCTCGACGAGGATCTTGAGGCAGGAAGCCTGGGCGCTGGTCACGGGGTCGTCGCTGGAAACCCAGTCTTTCGGGTGCTTTTGGATGTCGTCTGCCATCTGAATCTCCTTTTCCCATCAACGTCAGACTCGACTCTTCGTTCCGTTTTTGTTCTGGTGATGGCTTCCGTGATTTTGGTGAGGCCATGCCAGACATCGACCTCGTTCGTCGGGAAATCGAGCACATGCGCGTCCAGGTCGGGCGCCAGCGTAAAGAGATCCTCCAGCTTCAGCGGGGCAGGGATATCCACGGCATCGGCCGAATACTGCTGGAGCGGATGCTCACCAAGATCGACACCCTTTGCGAGCAGAGGGACGCTCTCAAGAAAGCCGAGCCGGGCCCCAACGCTCGCCGAGTGCTGGGAGCCCGGAAGCGGTAGCCCTCAGGTATCACTCCGACGAGCCCAACCTTTCTCCCTTCCTCAAGGCGTTGGACGAGGTCTGCCGCCTGGCTACGCGAGAATGGTGGTGCCGCGCACACGTCGAAGCCATCATGGTTGCGATTGACCAATACGCTAAAGCTGCAACGGGCAACCGCGAGTATTTCCTGAACAAGCCATATTCAATTGGTGGTAGTAGGAAGGGAGATATTCCTTGAGTGACCGGCGATGGCAAAGAAGGGCCGAAAAGCACAGCGGCGTAGAAAGCAACGGCGACGGGCGGCAACCCCGCTCGACCGTATGCACAGGGAGCTGGGTAATTTCCTGACTGAGATGGGGCGGCTTGAGTTTTCGATGCTGCTCCTAGGGGAAATGATATCCGAGGAGCCGCTTGAATATCTGTTCGAAGACTACGCCGAGCGGACGTTTGGAAGGAAGATTCAGTGGTTCGAAGAGCGCTGCAACGCATCAGAAGCGCTCGAAGAATACAAGACCGAGCTCACACGCCTTTACGCGGATATGCGGGCGCTAAAGACAAAGCGCAATTACCTTGTCCATGGCGAGGCCTATCAGGCGTCCTTCAAAGGTCGACCGATTGCACCGTATCGGGTTGGCGTTACACCCGACAACGTGGAGTACCTGGACGATTTCGACCACCAGAAGCATGGCGACAATGTCTTCAGCATTGAACAGGTAAAGGCAACGACGGCCGAGTGCGTAAAGCTAAAGGACCAGGTCGTTAGAATTCGCGCCGAACTGATTGCCAACGCAGAGCCATATGAAGAAGAGCAGGGCGAAGATAACTGGCCTCCGCCCGCGGCGGCTAAAGCAGGTTAGACAATCGCATCTACGTTCGGCGCGCTTTCGACCTCACGACTTGAAACGGCGCGGTACTCGGGTTCACCGTAAGGCTCCCAACCGGTCAGGGTGTTGGTCTTGGCCTTGTCCACGGCCGCGTCCGCGCCCTCGTGGACGAAGATGTGGGGGTAGCACGCTAGGTCAGCCCTGCGGACGCGCTTGAATGTCACTTCGACCTCGGTGAGGATAATGCGGGGCATCTACTTGCCCTCCGCTTTGGCGAGAGCGGCATGCTCGACTTTCAACCGAGCTTCACCAGGAAGCCCCCACGCATCCATAAGCTCTTTATGGCTTTCCTTGGTGTAGATGTCAGGGCTTGTATTCACTAGACGTGATATTGCGCGTTCTGCTGCCATATTGGCGGCCACCAACTCATCATGCGCATTAACGCATTTGACGATATGGGCGGCGTTGGCTTGCTGCTCACCGCTGGCATTGATGCGGTCGTCGGTGATACAGTCGGCTACCTCAAACTCTGATGGCGAGTTGGTTACGATTTGAGCGTTGCCATTTTCTTTCCAGGTCGTAGGTGTGTGTCCCACATTTCTATCTTCTCTTATCGTTTGTCTTAGAAATCAATTTCATTGTCGTGCTCGGGCCGAAAGCTCTCGGCGTCCAGCTCTTCTTCGTCCTCGTCGGTGACTTCGAGCGTGACCACATGGCCGAACATGTCGGCAAAATGCTGTGCGGCTTCGCGTGCCTCGTCGATGTCGAGCTTCTCGTCTACCTTGCCGACGAACTCGGGAACGTTGCGCTCGTCCAGTACCGCGCGGGCTTCGGGTCCGAAGCATGTTCGACAGGGTGGTAGGGCCAATGTTCTTGATGCACAGTCGTATCTTTCGTTCGCGAGACAAGCATGAGTCATGCCTCGAATCTCGTCAAACAAAAAGTGCATGTCGATGTAGAAGGGTGCTTAAGCAAGCAGCAAAAGGGGCCGGACTGTTTTGCGAACGATCGGCCCCCGATGCGCGTACTATGACGCAGCGCCATCACGCGCACAGGTCTTGAATCTTGTCAAGCAAGCAGCCTATTTGATAGCCGATGGACAACTACCCGAAACATCTCACGCCGCCGAAGGATGAATTTGGCGCCGTCGATCTGAATAAGTTCCCAGAATGGTGGGCGAGCGCGAAAGAGCACTTCTCTTCGGTTCCCGAGAACACCGCTCAGTTTTGGATACATGAGAACTGGGGGCGATCCCCGTACCGATACCTCAGGTCCAAGAACTACAAGTTTGAGCGCGTGCAGTGGCCGTCAGAGCGACTCTTCGAGTTGCGGACCGAGTGGGGCAACTTCGACGCAACGCTGCGGGAAAACATCGAGGATGGCGACTACACGTGCCACAATGACGAGCTTGGTGAGATTCACGAGCTCCCGCGATACATGATGGACAACAGGAGCTTTCCGCAACCCATCGTCATCCTTGATAACCGCGACGGTCATCTTAAGCGGGAGTACCGCGGCGCTGCAGACGTTCCAGCCGGCTACATCCTGATAGAGGGGCACAAGCGGTTGAATATCGCGGCATACCTGCAGACGACTGGCAAATTCGGCTCGACCTTCGACGCTTGGCTGATGACGAAAATCCCGGCCTAGGCGGCCGGGACGGTTTCGATTGGCGCCATGATCCGGCGGCTAAGGGGTAGGAGGGTCGGGCAGAACGACGCCACCCGGAAATCCATCTCCTCGTAGAGACGTGCCCAGAGATGGCGGCACATCTCGACCTGGTCGGGCGTCGGTTTCGCTCCTTCGAGCTGAACCGATACCGGCCTGTCAGGGGACAGGAGGTGGAGATTCATCTTGGCCTGGCCGTCGTCGAAGATGATGACCCCACCTCGCCATGGATGCTCGACACATTCGAACTTGACCGAGTAGGTCATGACTTCTTCTCCAGCCATAGCGTGGGTGTGGGCTTCCTCCGATACGTCACCGAGATGTAATTCCCCGCGGTGACATAGCTGATTGCTTCGTACCCTTCGCACTTCAAGCAGAAGGGCAGGACATCCTCGTAAGGACTGCCGCACTTCGAGCATTACTTCATGGGGTCTCCTTGCCCGCGTTCTCCCGCCGCTGCGAGAGGCACAGCGGGGCACATCGGGGTTTGAGATTTCAGCGGAAGAGGTCGAACTTGGGAGGATCGACGATGCCGTTGTCCGACTTGAACTTGGCGGTCGTCATGTCCTCGGAAGCCCACGGGAAGTGGAGAAGCCCACACGTCGGGCAGCGAGAGTTCTCCGGTTCGGGGCCCTCTCTTGTCCACTGCATGAGGCGATCCCCTGTGCAGCGGTACCAATGGCGATGCATGTTGGCCATCAGTCGGGCTCGATCGGTTCGTCAGCGTAGTAGTTGCTGTCGGTCAGAACCTCCGGCCGGTAGTCAGAGAGTTTCTCGTCCTCGCACTTCGGGCAGACCCTTGCGAGAGGAATACCGCGGGCATCGTTTGCCCAGCGTGAGAGAAGCCCCGAACCACAAGGGCAGGGGCGAGCGTTGTCGATCGCCATCTGCGTCTCCGTTTTCAGGTTTTGAAGGACAAACCCGACTAGCGGGGTGAGCTCGCAACGTCGCGGTTTATCAGATTAGGTCGCCCCATAAAGCCCAGGCACAACCGGCTTCCTCGCCGCTTCCTTTGGGCAAAGCTCGCCGCAAAGCTCAGTGAGTCCGTGCCCGACAAGGCGCACGGGGGAACGCTTTTAGATTTTCTGGCAGTGAATGAATCTTGCGCTGGTTCCGATACTTCGTAAAGTCGAAACGCTTTTTGGGGAGGCGGCTTTGAGCACCGTAGCTTTCTTACTTCACGCGCTGGTGTATTCAGCCGTGGGGGTCTGCACCGTACTTTTTTATTGCATCATCTATTTTGACCGGCAGTGGGCTCACGAAATCGGCTCACAGTTTACTTGGAAACACCGGCTCATCGTTCTGCCGGCGATGCTGGGCACCGGCATTTGCGTTTATTGCGGCACCGTCCATGCTCTGTCGTGGATGCCGCGCTCCTGGAATTACCTCGACTATGGAAGCGCGTCTTTTCCCGAGTATCTCGGGTGGGTGGTTGGAGGTAACGCTGCATTTTTGTTGCCTTATGCGGCCTTAAGCGCCGCCGGAAAACATGCAGAGCTAGAGCTGGAAGTCAGAGATTTGTGGGAGCGGCTTCGCAAGGCGGAACGAGCAGGAAAATAGATCGAGCGGATTATTTGAGCGAAGCGGTTGAAGTATACGATTTGCACCCGCAGTCTGTTTTCAAGGGGCCGCATTCCAGTCGGTGCGGCTCCGGCGAGACTATCGACTGGCGCAACGAAAGACTGGAGCAATCAAACACGTATGGAGCTGGCGGCAAGCCATTTGGGAATCCCAATTAGCCGCAACCACAAAAATAGTCCTACAGGCGTTGGCTAGCCACCTCAATGACATGGGCGAACCAATGTTTCCAAGCCAAGCTCGCCGGGCGCGCATGTGCTCGCTATCGGAGCGCGCAGTAATCACCCACCTTCATGTTGCGGAACAATTCGGCTGGATTGCGCCACGCAAGCGCGACCTCAAGAGCAGCAAATGGGCTGCAAACGAATCCGTCGCGACTTGGCCGAATGGGGTGAACGATCTTCAGCTCAGGGGTGAACCACGTTCACGCGCTGAGGTGAATGACGTTCATGGTAATATTCCAGTTGAAGTATCCAATGAACAAATACCGTGCGGGTTTGGAAAATTCTGGGAAGCCTATCCCCACAAGGTCGGGAAGAAGGCCTGCGAGCAAAAGTGGAAGAGCAGGGGCCTCGACAAACACCTCACTGCAATCCCGGCCGGCCTTGAACGTTGGAAAGCCTCTGACCGCTGGAAGCGAGGCTACGTGCTCGACCCCTGACCGTTATCAACCAGGAGCGTTGGAACGATGAGCCGCCGGCTGCTCCTTCTGCGCCGTCTAAGCCGGGTGAGATGCGTGTGCGTGAGACGACTGATGCTGAGCGAGATGATGCTCGCTTTAATCGGGAGATGATGCGCTTGCGTCGTTTGCCTGAGAATGTACGTAAGTCTGATGATGAGATTGCGAAGCTTGCTCATGATGCGCTGTATGTCAGCGCGGCATGAACACGATTCCCAATACGCCAGCGTCTCATGTATGCTTCGGCTCTAACGGAGGAAGCGCCATGGGCAAGTTCAAATTTCGGATGGGTTCTGGAGGCATTCACAACATCGTCGAGCGTTCGCCGGAGGATATTGCTGAGCGCAAGCGCCAGTCAGCCTTGCGCCGTGAAGCGAAGCGTAAGCTCAAGAAGATGAACCAAGGAGAGCAAGATGTGTGAGATTTCAATATCGAGATGACTTGTGCTGGCACCGCCGTTTCGCCTGGTGGCCGGTATTGGCGGTAGATGTCAAACATTCGGATGGCTGGGGGCAGGGCGGAGCCGCGCCAATCGGCAAGATGAAATGGGTTTGGCTTGAATTCGTCGAGTGTAGGCTGATCGCAAGAGAGCGGCCCGACAAACGAGGATCGGAGCTTAGGCCGGTCTATCGCTACCGATGAGCAAGCCCAGCGTCGCCGAGAACCAATACTTTGACCAGCTCGGCATCTGGCTACATGGGCCATGGATGTTCGATGGCGCCGAGGCGGGCGGAGTGGCTGCGACAGGTTTTGGCGCGAATCACCCGATCATCGCAATTCTTCATCGCTACGGAATGTAGATTCCTACCAACACGAATGTAGATATCAATCCGCAAGTCGGCAGTGCCAATTCGCAATGTCATCGCAAAATATTCCGATACGCATATTCTGGGCTCGAAATCGGGAATTATTTGCGTTTATCCCCACTTACCCCCTTGCGCGTGAGTCACGCTTTCGGCCACATATTTCTGCCCCCGGCAAATCAGCTCTGAATTTCCTCAATGGAGAGCTGTGCCATGTCCTCAAGATCCCGTGATGTTCACTCTTGGCAAAACACCGCGCCCCGTTTGACCGACAAGAGGTCGGTCAGTCAGCGGACGATTGCAGGACTGAACCAGTGCCAAAGCGTGCACCGTTTTTCTCTTGCCTGTCAGGCAAATCGTTGGGCACAAATAACTCGCCCCCGAAAGGCCAGCTCTGAAAAATATGGAGAGCTGCGCCATGAGTGATCCCGAGCTGAATGTTAAGTTCTGGCCGCCCAGCGTGACGGCTAAGGGGGCAAAAGCCATCGAGGCCATCCGCCGTCCGTTGGCCTTTGCGGTTTACGCCCGTCCGGTGGTGGCAGTTATTCTCGGCCTCGCTGTCGTATTCAGCGGTCCCGAATTTTTGCCCTGGGCGTTTCGGTTGTTGAAGTTTTGGTAGGCGAGTGCGTGTTCTGGCCGCAGAAGGGTGAACAACTGCTTTCATGAAATGGGCGGCTAAGGGCGGTCGTCAGTTCGTCCACAGAAACTGAATTCAGATAAGCTATTGGAAGTACGAGTGAACAGCGTGATAGGTGCGTGGGGTACGATTCCCGGTCCATCCCCCTTGCGCTCCCAAAAATAATCGGCGACAAATCTGAACCCCAAACACCGCTGGAGAGCGATCCTATAAGGAGAGCTGTGCCATGCGTGTCGTCCACATTTTTGAACAACGGTGGAGGGGGCAGGGGCGGTG
Organism: Bradyrhizobium sp. SHOUNA76; assembly: GCF_023006445.1. Lineage (NCBI taxonomy): Bacteria > Pseudomonadati > Pseudomonadota > Alphaproteobacteria > Hyphomicrobiales > Nitrobacteraceae > Bradyrhizobium > Bradyrhizobium sp. SHOUNA76. The sequence goes on along the minus strand of NZ_JALBHA010000013.1, from coordinate 31,809 downwards.
CGTTGCGCCGTTCTCGAATCTGTGCCTCCATACCTCTGCAGAGTCGACGGTTCTCCAAGAATTCAAATGGAGGACTATGTCGTGAGTCCGCCCCCGAAATTGACCGTCAAGTTTTGGCCGCCCAGCGTCACCGCCGAAGGCGTTCGGGCCATTAACGCCATCCGCAGGCCCTTGGCCGCCCTGGTCTATGCCAGAGCAGCAACCGCCGTTATTCTCGGCGTCGCCCTCGTCTGGGGCGGGCACGAATTGGCCCCTAGGGCGCTTCTGTTGTTGAAATTTTGGTAGGCGCAGGTGGCCTTTCTGACGGAGCCTCAAAGCCAGGGCTCATTGGCGGAAGCCTTTCGCGACCCAGCCGATGATACGTCCGATAACGTAGACGACGAGCGGCGGCAAAACGACATAGAACGCGATGAAAATATAGTCCCGCCCGCTTAGCGGGGTATGTGGCACGTTGTAGTCTTTGCTGAGCCTCAGGTTTTGTTCGATGTCGTTCCAAATATCAAGGCCGGCGTACACGGCCCATACGATCGAGCCGACGACCCAAACCCTGAAAAACCCTTTGCCCCAATTCATCAGTAGCTCGGCACCCTATGCGTCCGGCAATCGTACGGCCCGTCCTTGCCCGTCCCCTTGATGTTGGCGTTGTAGTAGCGCCCGTGGGAATCCGCTGAGAGCAAAGCATCTACCGTTGATTTTGGTATCTCGCAGTAATGGTAGTAGGTGTCTTTCAACAGAATGACCATGTACTGGTTCGCCGCGTCGTAGCAGACTCGATTAATGAAGCTGCTCTTGGTGTCCTGGCAGGCGAAAGGTTTGAGGTCGACCGGGCCGCGATACTTCACGGTGACCGTCTCGGCGCAGGCTGGCGTGGATACTGCCAGCGCGAGGAGGAATGCGAGGCGCTTCATCATCTTCTCCAGTTCTGCCCCAATTCGTCGTCGAACCAGGCTTCCGCATCGTAGTTTGCTCCGGTGCGAGACCGGAAATCGAGACAATGGGAATAGTGGGCAAAGAGCCAGTCCTTGAAAGCGTACCAGCTCGGATGTTCCCGCTTGTCCTCAGGAAGGGTATCGAACCAAGTTGTGGCGAGCGAGCGGATAGCCTTTTCGGCCTCGTCCTTCTTCATGCCTTCACCCGAGGTTGGACAAAGTCGAGGGAAAATTCAGATACGAGAACGCCAGCTTTAAATTGTTCGACGGTTAACGATGCATTCTGTGTGTCTACCTGGAGAAAATAACCGAGCTTGTACCCGCAGACGTGGTCAGGCTCGACGCCTTCAGGGCAGGCGGTGGTGAGAGACTGAAGCCGCTCGCGGTCCCGCTGCTTGTCGGCTTCGTCTCCGTCGGCCTTCTTCATCTCAACAGCAATGAGGTTATCGTTGGGGAGTTCACCGCGACTATGAAGGAGGAGGTCGCAAACGACGTTAATAGGCTCACCCGTCACGGCGCTCCTGATCCTCTTCACTCTGTCGCCGTGACGGTTGTACTCGGTATCGACCCAATACCCTTCGAGGCCGTGCTGGTTCTTCACGTGCTCAACGTACCAAGCCAAACGGTGGCACATTGCCTGTTCATGGGCGTTCTTGCGGACCAGCGCGAACTCGCGGCCGACAAACGCCTGAACGGCCTCCCGAAAGATGTCCTCAAGCGCCATCGCTCTCGTCCAGTAGGCCGAAATTCAAGTCGAGAAACACGTCCTCAGGCGGAATCTGCTGCTCTTTGCAATAAGCGTAGATCTTCAACCACTCATCCCGCAAAACGACATCGTACTGATTGTAACCGGCGCGCTCTGAAATGTGCCCCATGCCGTGATGCTCAAGAATGCCCATGAGTCTTTTGAATTTGGTTGGACCTATCGTAAAAGCAGCTACTGTGTCGTGAACGTCGAGTTCATCTACATTCAGCCGGTTCATCCGCTCAGCGAGCCGGATAGCGAACTGCCTTTCGTTTAGAGGAACTTCCTTGAGGCTATTCAGGAAGTCAGTGATCTCCTTCAATTCTCGTTCAACATCCTCCGGGTCTAACCCTTCACCGTAAGCCTTTAGCGTCTTCGGATAGACGGGTTGATTGATCTGGGTCGCATCCACGAACTGCTCGATGAGCTGACGCTCGGCTTTCTTGAAACGATCCTCGTGGGCCTTCTTGATGGCGCGCAACTTATCGGGCGACCAATCTGCCTCGTTTTTCTTGTCGTCAATGATGTCGTGGTGTTTCCCGCAGATAATGAACAGGTTGGCCTCAGCTCGCCGCCCTTCGTCGGTCATCGAGTCGAGATACCTGGCTCCCCCTGGCTCGGCCGCATGGATATGCGCAATCTTCCCAAGCATGGTGCCCGATGGGTCAACGAGCGATTCGGTGCAATTGGGCATTGCACACTGGTTGCCTGTGTAGGCGAAGAGTTTCTTGATGGTGCTTTGCGTAGGCGCGAGACGTGGCATGGGCAAATCCAATAAAAAACCCCCGAAGGGGCTTCGTCCTGGCGCCGAGGGGTGGGGGGAGGAGGCGCCCAACCTCGCTAGATTAGTTGTGTACGTCGACTACGACAACCCAGTTGTCTTTGTTGTCGGCGAGCGCCCGTTTCCGGCGCTCTTCGAAGTCGGGTGTTAGAAGGTAAGCGCCATAGCCGCTGCCGTGCTCCGATCGTTCGTATATTCCAATATTTTTTCGGCACCCAATGATCGCCCGAAACAAAAAAATAGGGAGAAGCCCAGCATCTGCGGGACGAGCACATCCGGGAGCAGCTGATAGCCGACAACGCCCGGTAGCCTACCCGGGATGAATCTGCTACCTGAGGTTTTTAGCCGGGACTTGGTCTCGGCTTTTTTTATGAGCCCGCGATGTCCAAAATCATTAACCCCCGGCTGTTCAGCCAACAGTTCGGGGTGCCAAAGGCAGATATTGATAAGGCCGGCTTTCTGGACCCCCTCCTGAACGCCGACACGAAGCTGTTCATCGACCCCTTGCTGCTGCGGAAGAGCGGGAATGCTACCCTCCGGACCAAGGGCGTTGCCGCCTTTCGGAAGCGCACCGCCGACATCGTCAGCCTCCTGATGGCGAGCCCGACCAACAGCGGCCCGGCCTGGACGGCAGCCCTCCGGCTTCTGGACCTCCACGAGCGTCGGGAGACCTGTTTGGGATATGGGGGAGCGGGGACCTCCGGGAGCAGCCGGCCCGATGGGTTGAAGACCCGCATCTTGAACACCACGCGGGACATCGTGAAGCTGGGAGTCACCAACCCCGAGATCATCGGGCTCATGGGGATCTTCGAGGACGATGTTGGACCGGACACCATTAGCGACATGACCACCAACTCCCTCTTGGGAGTGCTGCAGGAAATCACCCTCGGGTTCTGCTCGAAATACTCGATCCCGACGGGGAAGTTCATCTGGGGCTGGAGGAGTATGAGCTGCCCATTAACCCCCTCGTGAGTGGCCACGGGTTCCTTCTGGTGCCTAAGGATGTCCTCCGGGAGCTTCCCGTCGCCACGGACTGGTCGGACATCGACAGGGTCGTCCAGCACAACGCCATGCTGCGGAAGATGGTCAACGCCATGATCGGCAACATCGCCAAAGCGACCATCAAGGAGAAGAAGCACGCCCTCAAGACCCTGGCACTTCAGTCCGAGAGCACCTTCCAGAAGCTCTTCACCGACCTTCTGAAGGGAAATCTGCAGGGCTACGATTTCGGCAAGGACAGGAAGAATGTCGAGGCATTGCGCGAAACGCTCACATCGACGCCGCAGAAATTCCCGCTCTACATCGCCAAACCCGCAACACCATCCTTCCCGGAGCTTCATCGGGTCGTGAATGAGATCACGGCGCAATTCAAACACCTGGTCGAGAACTGCGATCTCTCCAGACTTTTGTGGGACAACTCCAACCCGAAGTCCGAGAAGGCTGCTCAGTTGGTCTACTTCGGCGTCGCGGACTCGTATTGCAAGGCAAACAACATCGACATCTCTCCCGAAGTCCATTCAGGGGGAGGGCCGGTCGACTTCAAGTTCTCCACGGGCTACGCGGGGCGCTTGCTTGTCGAGCTCAAACTATCGAAAGGGAAGGTCGTCCAGGGTTACGAGGAGCAACTGGAGACGTACAAAGCTGCCGCACAAACCGAGGAGGCGCTGTTCCTGATTATCGACGTGGGCAAGATGGGTTCGAAGCTGACTAAGATCAAGAAAATCCAAGTCGAGAGGATTGCGGTGGGCCAGAGGGCCGCGGACATCGTTGTGGTGGACGCAAAGCGGAAGCCATCGGCGAGTAAGCGGTGAGGTCCACATGGCGTGGGTGAAGATCAATCCGAGCGAAATCCTAAAAGGTTTCCCGAACATGCAGGACTATCTCCCTTACCTCGAAGAGCTGGGGAAGGAGAGCCCGCGGGGCAAGGTCCTCATCTCGACGGGGTTCATGGAGCAAGTGCTCAAGGAGATCCTGTGTGCCTTTCTGATCGAGGGGAAGGTTGCTGAAGAACTGTTGGAGGGCGGCAGCGCGCCGCTCGGGACGTTCTCCGCTCGCGCAAAGCTCGCCTTCACGCTCGGCCTCATTTCCGAAACGGAATTCCAGGACCTCGAATTGATCCGCAAGATTCGGAATGAGTTCGCCCATAACGTCAAAGCGTCGTTCGAGGACTCGGAGATCCGCAATCGGTGCAAAATTCTAGAGCACAGGGTGCGCGACCATCCCGACCGGCCGATGCGTCCAGAAGAGCAGTTCACGACAGCAGCAACGGGATTGCTGCTCGATCTCGTGAACCGAGCAACCTATGTCAGCAAGAAGCGGCGCTCCTACGGTAAATGGAAGCGGTGATGAGCAAGGCATTTCGCAAGTCACCATCACCCAAGTCAGTCTGTCGGTCTGGCGCCATCGAGCGGATTGCGGTGCGCGAACTCGCGCACGAACGAAAAGTGCACGTATCTGGTGCGATTTCTGGTGCGGTAGCCGCGCTGCGGGCAACGAGAACGAAGTAAGCCATTGATCACGTTGGTGGGCCCGGCAGGACTCGAACCTGCAACCAGACCGTTATGAGCGTTCGGCTTGCGGTGCGATAGCCGCCACGTGCAATATAGCTGGGTCGGCAACGCTCCTTTGCGCTTCTCCGTTGGGCCTGAAAGACTACTGGCTGGGTCGTCGAAGGGACAGGGCAGTTGACCGACAGTCTTTGGTTGGAACTGGAGTCAGTTCGGGCCAAGTTTGGTTGGCTCGGTATCGACATAACAGACCGGTTGGTTAGGCATGCAAAGATCGACGTCTCGGGAATATCGGCCAATCAAGCAGAAATCCCGGCAATACAAGATAACTCTGCAAATGGCCGATAGTCTGGGCAACGTAGGGATATGCGTCCGTGAGTTTAAGGTAGCTTGAGTGGTTGGGGCAGCCGCCGGTGGCTGACGAGCTTCCTTTTAGTTGAGCCGCTCACTGACAAGCAACTACACGACCGCCCCGCTAACTCATAAGCCAACTATACAAATGCAGTAGGTTCGTTGGCTGATTAGGTTTCGGCACCAATGGAGTCAGTTCACCGACTGATAAAGTTTCATACGAAAGCTTATCAGTGTCCAGGGTAACGGAACGTCGCAAAGCCTATCAGTGGATTCTGAAGGCCAACCCTCCGGCTCGGTAAACACGGGTTGAGCCACGACTTTGGATAGGGAACCTGAAATGGTATCCACGTTCGGTCAAGAGCTGATGCGGGTGGCCCTGGAAGGGGAACTCGAGGCGAAGTTCGGTCTCTCGTTCGTGCTGGTTGACCGCGAGTATCTCACCACGCTCCGGCGCGAGCGTGGCTACACTGCAAACCCGTGGTCGTCCGGGTCGCGGTTCATCATCTCGCACTCGCTGATGGTCGATGAGACCTACATCGGCGGTCTTCGGGACCTGCTGGGCGAGTTTCGCGCGCAGGCCCTGCTCATCCTCGATGAAGCGCATCATGCGGCACCGGCGAGCGGATCGCGTTACGCGGTCGACATGAGCGCGCCATCTGCCTTTCACGGGTTTTTCCCCGGCCATGAGGGCTTGGGAGTTTTGGTGTGATGACGGTGCTGTCGATGAGCCGAGCGACTATTCTGGTCTTCCGATTTCCGCGACGAGGTCCTCGCCCGTCTGCCCATCGATTCGGTCGAGTGCGTTCTTAGCGGCCGTCTATTTTGGTTTGAGGGATCGAGTGAGAACAAGTGGTCACGACCAGCACGGTTCGGTTGCAATGCCTGCCTGCGATCGCATGCCCTTCAGTCTAGCATCGCTATTGAATTGTTCTACAATTGAGAGTTGAATGCTAGCATTTAAGAATGGGGGCTGATTTTGCTTCAGCTGGAGGCACATCTTGAACTGTCTGATGTGCTTCGTTTGATGGAAGAAAAGCTGGGAGCAGGTGTCTGGCGCTGTGATGCATCCGGCCAGATGCAATGGTCGCGTGGCTTTTTTGGGCTGCTCGGATTGGATCCGCATGCGGTGTCGCCTTCATACGCGGAAATCCAACGAAGAATTCATCCGGACGATCGCGGTCCGAATCGCAGTCCCAGCGAGTTGATGACAGATCGGACGTTGCTCGACGGTGAATTTCGCATTGTTCGGCCTACTGGCGCTTTGCGCTGGATTCATTGCCACACGGAAGTACTGCTAGATAGAGCAGGTGAGCCGGAATGTATCTTGGGGATTGCTCTCGACATTACCGCGCAACGTCGGTTGCTCCAGACGCTACGAAGTGACGCTGAGCGCTACAGCGCTTTAACCCAAGTGGTAGGCGGTCTGCTGTGGATCGGTAGTTCCGATGGTCGGATCACGGCACTGCCGAATGGCGAGAAGACACCGGAGGCAAATCAGTTCTTTGGCAAAGGTTGGGTTGATCTTCTTCACGAAGACGAGCGTGAGGCGGCCCTGAGAAACTGGACGGCCTCGGTCGAGACGGGACGGCAGTACAGTGTCGAACATCGGCTGCGACAGCCCGACAATACATATCGGTGGTACCATTGTACGGCAGTGCCTGTCACCAATGCGGATGGCAGCATCCAGGAATGGATGGGTCTCTCCATTGACGTGCATCAGGAAAAGCTCTCCGTCCAACGCGCGGCGACATCGCCGCTTACGGGCGCGCAACTGCGCGCAGCCCGCGGCATCTTAAATTGGTCTGTGAAGCAATTGGCCGCGCGCACAGGGATTTCGGCGGCCATCATCCGTCGGCTTGAGGAGTACGATGATGCTCCCCCAATGCCGGACGAGACCATGGAAATCCTTCGCCGCGTCTTTTCGGCTGCGGGAATCGAGTTCTTGTTTCCGTCTGTGGGTAAGCCTGCAGTTCGGCCGCGACAATGATCGAGACAGGTTGTCGCAGCCTTGCTCCTCTCACTCGCCATGAATGGCTTGAAGGACTGTCTTGGCAATCAGTTTTGGGGTTACGCGCGCATTCCGCGGCCCAGCGAGCTAAAAATTTGCGAAGAGCGCGACCTAGGTTTCGTAACAAAGCGCTGAACCGACAATTTTTGCTCGCATGAGGAAGATCGAATCAATTTTCTTCTTAACCAACTCGCAGGCAATTGTCTTCACCATCGTCTACACGCTTAGGTGGGGGTGGGAAGCGTCAGTTGCAGTTTCAATTGAGCGAATCCAAGGAGCTTTTTGGCATCTGCGCCTAAAAGCCGTCGTCGGTTGCGGCGACTAAGTGCGTCACATTCAAATCCATTCTTGCCGATCTTTTTTTTAGGGGTCCGATGACCCGCGGAGCGTTGCCATGCCTTTCAAAGTCAAACTTCGGATTCGTGGCCGGCTGATTTCGGGATTTTTTGCCCTGTGCGCGATTATCGCGCTTTCTGTCGGGTACACAGTGTTTGCGGTCGGCGGGATTTCCACGACCGTGGATCGCATGGTGAACCTGCGCACTCCCGTCGCACTCGCGAGCACGGAGCTGGTCGGCAATCTCTATTCCACACTGGCGACATTGCGTGGCTATCTCCTGACCGGAAATCCGCAAGGCAAGCTCGATCGGGCCGCAATGTGGAAGGAAATGGATGCCACAATTGCTGGCTTCGATGAGAAGGCGGTACATTTTACCAACCCGGAGAACAGCCGCAAATGGGCCGAGGCCAAGGCGCTGCTCACTGAATTCCGAGCTGCGCAAGACAAAGCCGAAGCCGTCGCGTTCACTTCCGAGGCATATCCAGCCACCAAGCTGTTGGTGACCGAAGCCGGTCCGCGCGCCGAAACAATCTTTTCCGAGATCACCGGGATCATCAACGAGGAGGAAGGCCTGGAGGCGACGGTGGAGCGAAAGCGACTGCTGAAAGCCATGGCAGACACGCGCGGCAATTTTGCCGCTGCCACCGCTCAGCTTCGCATGTACCTCTTGTCGGGCGAAAGGAATGACAAGGAAAAATTCTTCAAGCCGTGGGAGCTCTTCGAAAAAGGCTACACTGCGGTGAGCGCGAAGAAGGACCTGCTCACGCCGTCTCAGCTGCTCGCTTTCGAGAAGATCACGAAGGCGCAGGGCGAATTTGTCCCCCTTTACGAGAAGATGTTCGCGGTCCGAGAGGCCGCGGACTGGAATGCGCCGGTGCATATTCTCGTATCGGAAGCGGCGCCGCGCGCGGTGAAAATTCTCGACCTACTTGACGGGCCGAAGGGCGCCGATGGCACCCGCTCTGGAGGCATCAAGACGAACCAGAAGAGGATGCTTGCCGAAGAAAGCCATCGGGTGCAGACCAGCATATCGTTCCTGAAGCAGGTCCTGTGGGGCTTGCTCGCGACAGGGCTTGGCCTCGGCACCGCGATTGCGTTGCTGACCGCTCGGACGATGGCGCGCCCGATCCAGGGGATGACCGCCGCCATGTGCAGCATCGCGGGAGGCGATACGTCCACGGCGGTCCCCGGCATGGGCCGCGCCGACGAGGTCGGCGAGATGGCGGAAGCGGTTCAGGTCTTCAAGGACAATATGATTGAAACGGACCGGCTGCGCGCCGAACAGGCGCAATCGGAGGCTCGTGCCGCTGCCCAACGCAAGGCCGACATGCACCAACTCGCCGGCCGGTTCGAGGATGCCGTCGGAGAGGTCATCGAGACGCTGTCGTCGTCTTCGACCGAGCTTGAGGCAGCGGCCAAGACCCTGAGCAGGACGGCCGAGAGCACTCAGGAGCGCTCCAGCATGGTAGTTGCGGCTTCTGAGGAAGCCTCGACCAACGTCCAATCGGTTGCTTCCGCCACCGAAGAGATGAGTTCATCAGTCACCGAAATCAGTCGCCAGGTGCAGGACGCAGCCAGGATTGCGGGGGCGGCAGTGGGGCAGGCGCAAAAAACTAACGATCGCGTCAACAAGCTGTCGCAGGCGGCAACTCGTATAGGCGACGTGGTCGAACTGATCAATACGATCGCAGGACAGACCAACCTTTTGGCCCTGAACGCAACGATCGAAGCGGCCCGGGCCGGCGAAGCCGGACGCGGCTTCGCTGTCGTTGCTTCCGAAGTCAAGGCGCTCGCGGAACAGACCGCGAAGGCGACTGGGGAGATCAGTCATCAGATCACCGATATGCAGGCGGCCACCCAGGATTCCGTCGTCGCGATCAAGGAAATCAGCGGCACGATCGGTCGGATCTCGGAAATCGCTTCGGCCATTGCCGCCGCGGTAGAAGAACAGGGAATGGCTACGCAGGAAATAGCGCGCAACGTCCAGCAGGCCGCGCAAGGTACTCACGAGGTCGCCTCCAATATCACGGAGGTGCAGCAGGGGGCCACGGAAACCGGTTCAGCCTCAAGTCAGGTGCTGGCCTCGGCGCAAATGCTGTCGAACGACAGCGCGCGGCTAAAGACAGAGGTCGAGAAGTTCCTGGCCACTGTACGCGCAGCTTGAGGTCCACATGACAAGTACCTCGACATCAGCGGGTCACGCTGGAGGGGTCACAGCGACAATCTGTGATGGAGCATCCGAGCCGACGGCTGCCAACATCATCCCGCTGCCATTTAGTCTAGAGCGATACCTGATCGTCCAGACCAGAACGGACTGCGAGTTGCTGCGACGTAACGTGAATGTCGTTATCGAATGCCTTAGAGCTCTCAATGGGCTGCTTGAAGATGTGGATGACAGATCGATACGTGAGGAATTTCAACATCGGGTGACGCGGCTGAGCGAGCTGCTCGTGCTTCGGCTTGATCAGCTATCTGCCGCGGATCGCTTGCTGCAGGAGGTGCTCCCGTATGCCTAACCGGGATGGATTGTACTGCGCGCGTACGTTCGTCCTTCAACACCTCCATGTAGGCCTCGATAACATCGTGTCCCATCGCGCGGAGCGCCGCAAGGGAGACCGGTCGGCGCCGCGTACAGGAATAGTTGCGATGCGAGCGAGATTACCTAATGCCAGTAGGCCCCGCGGTCGCGATGTGCCCCTTTTCCGCCCATTGCATCCTCGATCATGGATGCCAGCGCACCTTTATCGCTCCGGTTGGGTGCTAGACACTGTCGTGCCAATGGCGCGCTCTACCTCTCTAGCCAACACGCCCAGATGATCGGCAAGCCTCGCGAACAACTCTCGTTTTCGCAGATCGGTGGCTAGATCGCTGATCGATTTGCAGTCGGCGGCATCGTTGCGGAGCTTCTCCAATTGCTCATGCATGTCTCTCATCTCAGAGTGGCCCCGGTACATCCTCTGTTCATTCAGTCGAATTGATGGAGGGGTACTTGAGCTCCCGCCGATCCATTTCCGAACGGAGCAACCCAGCATAGTCACGAAGATTGTCACCAACAATGCGGGAGCGGCCGCCATTCGCGCGATCAGCCAACACTTGCCGCCGCACACTTTCCCAGAGAGACAATAAGGTCTGATCTTTCGAGCTTGAAAAGTTCATCCGCAGGCCCTCAGTTTTTGGCCGCTCGGATCGTACCGCGTACCTCGTGAGCCTGATTGTTCGGTCGCCGGCATAGCCGTGGTGAAGCTAAACGCTCGTTGCACATTGGTCACACCGTCTGCAGGTTGCAGGACAAACGGGAGATGACGCGGAAGATGACGATGATTCCGGTTTTAGCGCAGAACTCGAACACGGACGGTAAACTTCACGCCGCGTCTGCCACTGGGCGCAGCATGATAGGCTAGTCGCGTACGACCGGCGGAAGGATGCTCTGGCCGACAAAGCTCGCTCTCTCTGGAGGACTCGGAGGTGGCAGGCCATATTCCCTGGCCCGCTTGGCGGCAAGCTTGCGGTATGCGGCCGCCTGCTCGAGCAATTGGGATTTGAAGGCCGAGTCGGATTCACTGGCCGCAAGCTTTTCGAGCTGGATCGCACGCTCGAGATATTCTGTCAGCAGCTTCATGAGATTTCGCGCGACTTCTGCGCCGCCAGATGTCCGATTGCCGAGGGCGGCCCTCCACCAGGTGTCGCCAACCAGTCATTGATTTGCAATGCGGCTTCAGCCTGCCTCACGCGCTTCATCAGAAGCTCCCGCTCCGTGCCGGGCGGCCGCTGTTCGGCGGCTTTTCGGAATTTTACAGCTTCCTCGATGAGCCGCTGACTGAACGAGGCTGACTGCTTAATGCGGCGACGCATGCCAAATATCCTCGAAATCGCCCTTCACGGAACCTTGACGCCCAACGCAGACATTCGATTTAGGTTCCGGGTGAGGAACATAGTGACGGCATGTCTTTGTTTGACGTGATGTCAAACTTGGAAGTCGTCGTCCTGCAGTGGTCTGCCGGGAATTTGCTGCCCTGCAATGCCGGAGGCCCGGCCGTTTCTGAAGACAATCTGCCACCAAGTTAAGCCTATGCTATAGGAACGATGGGGCACGTGGGAGAATCGTATTGGCAGCTTTCCGCACTTGGGAAATGCCATGCGATATGTTGCGTATGCTGTGGATTTATCCGGCGTTGCTCGCGCGGCTTACGAACTTGATTGTCCGACAGACAAAGACGCCGAAGACCGAGCTGCGAAGTTCTTAGAGGAGCGTCCTACTGTCGAGGTGTGGGACGGTCCCCGCAGGGTTGTCCGGCTAGTGCGCGATAGCTCGAACTGACCGGTCAAGAGTGCGAGCTACTGCGAAGGTTCGTGAGGCGCTCCGGCGACCGCCCATCAATGTGCCTCCGGCAGCTTGCAAAGCGCATCGGTGGCGCGCGCCGATTCATGCGGGCGGGCCGCTGCCGGTTTGAAAGGGCGGCGAAGAAGTAAGCGACCGTAGCACCTGTTCAGCTTGCTCCTTGGTCAAACTGGCCGCCCAGGCGGTCCCGATCAATGCTGGGCCCTTACGTTCTCGATCGTAGACCATCCAACCCTTGCCTCCGATTCGAACCAAAAATCGGCTCTGCAATGGAACTTCGTCACTCAATGAAGCATGCTCCCGAATTGCCAAGCAGGGAGCACCTTCATTTTTGTAGCTTCATTCACATATGTGAATCGCGTCGGGAAAACGTGGCAATGCAACCAAGTTTTCCTGGTCCGCCGTGTCGGTGGGGCTTGGCCGGTTTCCTACAAAAATGGCCGCAGCTCCGGGCGGCGATGGCGAGGAGCTGGGGCGCATTGGGGTCACCCTTGGGGAATGGCATCGGGAAAACTTAGCAATCCGCAAGCGTTCCTGGCCTTGCCTCAGGTTACCGATCGTTATCGGGTTTACCGTTGGGACTGCCGTCACCGCCACCGTTGCCTTTGCCATTGTTGCTGTAATGACGGACATCGCGCGCGCCAGACTGCGCAATCGCGTCGGACGTCAAGGACGTCGAGAGCAAGAGCGTAATGGTCGGCGGCGTCACCGCCGCGAACTTGCCGCAGGTCTTCAAGAACTCCCGACGGTCGTCGTCCCGGTCTGGCATGGAGGAGCCGGGCCGCGAGCTCGAATGACAGATTCTAGACGGCGACCGCATTCCTCACCAGCCGTGGCCGGTCCAGCATGTCCGCCACGTCGGAGGCGGGCCGCGGCCGGCTGAACAGATAGCCCTGCGCCTGATTGCAGCCCTCGCGCCTGAGCAGCTCGAGCTGCGCATCGTTCTCGACGCCCTCCGCCGTGGTGACGATCCCGAGGCTGCGGCCAAGGCCGGTCACCGCGTGGATGATCGCCATGGAATCCTCGCGCGTCGCAAGCTCCGACACGAAGGAGCGGTCGATCTTGATCTTGTCAAACGGGAAGCTGCGCAGATAGCTCAGCGATGAATAGCCGGTGCCGAAATCGTCGAGCGAGATCCGTACGCCCAGGGAGCGCAGCTCGTGCAGGGTGGTCAGCGTCGCCTCGCTGTTCTGAAGCAACACGGATTCGGTGATCTCGAGCTCGAGACGGCGCGCCGGGACTCCTGAAGCGGCCAGCGCCGCGACCACGGATGTGATCAGGTTCGGATTCCTGAACTGCACCGGCGACAAATTGACGGCGACGTGGACATCGTCGGGCCAGGTGGCCGCGTCGGTGCAGGCTGCGCGCAGCACGAACTCGCCGAGCTGGACGATCAGTCCGGTCTCCTCGGCCAGCGGAATGAAGCTGATCGGCGAGATCAGGCCGCGCTGCGGATGGTCCCAGCGCAGGAGCGCCTCGAAGGCGACGACGCAATCCCCAGCGACGTCGCGGATCGGCTGGTAGTAAACCTGAAACTCGTCGCGCTGCAGCGCCGCCCGCATATCCATTTCCAGCAGGCGCCGCGCCTGGGCGCGGGCGTCCATGCCGGTCTCGAAGAAGCGATAGGTGCCGCGGCCGTCCGCCTTGGCGCGGTACAGCGCGAGGTCGGCATTCTTCAGTAGCTCGTCCGGATTGCTGCCGTCCTGCGGCGACAGCGAGATGCCGATCGAGACGCCGATGACGATCTGATGGTCGTTGATCTCGTAAGGCGCCGAGATCTCCTCGACGAGACGACCGGCAAGCGACCGCGCAGCGGCTTCCTCCGATCGTCCGATCTGGACCACCGCGAATTCGTCGCCGCCAAGCCGCGCCACGGTGTCGCTCTCGCCGACGGCGGCCGTCAGCCTGCGGCCGACCTCCCTCAGCAGCGCGTCCCCGATGGGATGGCCGAGCGAGTCGTTGATGTCCTTGAAGTGATCGAGATCGAGACAGAGCACCGCGAGCTGATCGCCCGACCTGGTCCGGCGCAGTCCCTGCTCGAGCTGTTCGTGGAACAGCACGCGGTTCGGCAGGCTGGTCAGCGCGTCATGGCGGGCCATGTGCGAGATCTTGGCCTGGGCATGCAGCCATTCGGTGATGTCCTCGAAGGTCGCGACCCAGCCGCCGCCCTGCATGGGCTGGTTGACGACCCGGATGGAGCGGCCGAACCTGCTGACGAGGTCGGTCGTGGTACGGCCCTCGCGCGCGTCGGCGACGAGGCGGGCGAAGAACTCGCCCGCGTCGCCCTGCCACTGGCCCTTGGCCTGCTCCTCCCTGAGCACGTCGACCAGCAGGCGGCCGGTGAGCAGGAAGTTGGTCCGGCCGAGCATCGCGGCATAGCGCCCGTTGAACAGGATGATCTTGCCGTCGGCGTCGAACATGCACAGTCCCTGCGACATGTTCTCGAGCGCCGTGTCCAGCACGGCTTGCTGGCGCCCCAACTCGCCTTTGGCGCGGCGGTCGAGCAGCGCGGCGATCAAGGCGATCACGATGATTGCAGCCGCAGCACTTGCGGTCAAAACTGACAACGATATCGGCGGTATCGACAGTCCGCTGATCACCAACGTCGGATCCGGCGTCAATTGCACCGCCCCCATCGCCGTGAAATGATGCGAGACGATAGCCACCGTCAGCAGCACCGTGGCGCCGATCGCGCCGGACAAGCTCTCGCGCCGTCCAGCGACGTGGAGTGCGAGAGCACCGAAGACCAGACCAAGCAGGATCGACGCGGCAACGGTGCCGGATGCCCAGCTGACGCGCGCAGGGATTTCGAGCGCCACCATGCCGGTATAGTGCATCGCCGCCACGCCGCCCCCGACAATCGACCCGCCAAGAACGACGAGGCTGGGTCGACTGGCCGAGACCGCAACGCTCAAGCCGACAAAAGTGATGGCGATGGCGAAGATCAGCGACAGCAGCGTCACCGGGACGTTATAGGCACCGCCGGCGCCCGGTCCATACGCCAGCATCGCGATGAAATGCGTTGCCCAGATGCCGCAGCCGGCAACGACTGCGTCGAGCATTAGCCATACAAGGCGCCCCGATCCTTGCGTCGCCCGCGCTCGGTGAAACAGGCTGATCGCAGCCGCACTTGCGAGCAGGCAAACCGCGCCGCCAAGTGCGACCAGTCGCCAGTCGTGTTCATCCGTCAGACAGTAGAGCACCTGATACATGAGCTTTCCCCAACCTGCGATCACCAGAGCGGGGAAGTGGTGGATTTTAGGTAACGAAGGACGACTGACTTACCGGATAGTGAACAGACGCTTCCAGAAATCAACCATTCGTTGTCCGTCGAATGGCATTCGTCAAACTTCTTTCAACGGGGGATGGGCTCTGCCCGGACAATCAATCTTGACGCGCGAGCATCCAGCCGAGCCGGTTGCACAGGCGACGGCGCATCATTGTGTCGAGTTGGCTGCCGTGACCTACATCCAGAGGTAATGCATGGCTGGCGATCGGGCATCGGTGCGGTGATCGCCGTCGATGTTCGACGTGCAGGCGGCCAAACAGCCGTTGCCTGGACATGGGGCGTCCAGTGGCTCGAGGAGAAACCCTTGCGGTGCCTTCAATGGTCTGGTGAAAATATCCCTCGCACTGGCCGACCGTGAGGCGACAATGTCGCGCTGCTGCTCGGCTGACGGTCGATCCCATGCTGCGCCAGCGTCGAAGCTGGCGAGTTCGTGAAATGTGGGCAGCCGGTCAGAGAGGTGGACTCGCTCACGTCATCATTGGTAGCAATCGGCGCTGCGCGACGCACCGTTGGGCGCTGGCATCATGTATGCGGCTATAACGGCGGGCTCGAGCTGCACTTGGGTGCGGCTGTCGACGCCTGGCGAGGATCTACTACTGGCACCTTAGCGCGAGGGGCTCTCCGGCACCCTCGCTTCTCGCTTTTCCATCTGCTCCTCGACGTAGAGGAGGATCATTCGCCGGGTGTCCGGGTCGGTTATTTTCTGGAATGCCTTGAGCAGTCGCAGCATTTGCAGATCTTCGAGTCTGTTCGACATTGCAAAAGCCTCGATGGAAAGCACAGTCTAAAATCGGGAAATCTATGCAACACTTCGGTTGCTACGGGAACAGGGAACTCAACTGAAAGTTAGCCTGTGCCGACTCGCCCGCGAGGCGGCCCCGGTCTACCCCCCTTTGCCGCCTGCCAATCAGGGCCGTCCCTCCGCCACCGGTGATTTGGAGTAAGCGTATGCGTGATTCACCATCGATCGTGCCGTCAGATCGCTTGGACCGTGACATTTGCCTCGTGCTTGAGGACTTCGGAGCCGGCGCCGGGTGCGCTTTGGCGCGAGACGGATGAAGACGACACCGCCCATGCGACCGTCCTGCGGCATCTCCTATCGGGCCAATATACCTTCCGGTTAGGATCGTTTGCTTCAATCCGAGCCAAGGCTTCACGGGACGCAACATCTGAGTTTGCTGACGCTGTAGCCCAGCTAGCGGCAGATACCGACGCCGAGGTCTCGCCTGCTTTGCAAACCTTTATTGCCGCCAACGGCGGCCGATGGTGATATTTCTGTCCTGCGCGTAAGCGGCGATGGCGGCAGCCTGATTTTGAATCGAGTAGCGCTGCATATCGGTGGACATCCGAACATACTGCGCTGCGCGGAGGGCTGGGGCGCGCTTCGCTAAGCCTGTTCCCCTGAGCACAACGAGCGAGTTGCCCATGACGATTGCCTCAGTCTCTCGCGGGCGCAGGATGCGGATGATCCTTCTCCACGCCGAGAGAATATGACGCATTTCCTAGCTGTTTCCTATGCTGCTGGGAAGCCTGGCGAGCATGGGACGCGGCGGTGCAGGTCCGTCCAGCGCTAGCGAGCCCATGCGGGGACGTTCGCGCCTTAGCTCTGACAGCCGATCTCGACTATCTCTTCCCTGAGGAGATCAAGTACATCGGCAACTGGCTAGCGCGCGAGCAAGAGGGTGGCGCCGCTATTGTGGGGCTACCCGACAGACACAGCGGGGGCGTTCGCCGTGGTAAGGTGCACCGGTCGTCGAGTGCTTTGGTTCCTCGCCAATCGATCAAACTCGCAACCCAAAAGGATTCATCGCTAAATGGCCCTAACGCGAGCGTCTCTGATTTGGTTCAACCTAGGGCTAGCAATATTGTTCACTTCAAATGCGATCTACTTCATTTGGTTGATGGGCATACCAAGTCTTGCCTTTGCGGATGTCTATTTCATTCGGCAAATGCGCAGAACATCACACCCGGGTTGGCTCAGCTTAAGGGCTATACCGATTGGCGTCTTGAAGGGAGGCGCCCCTCCCTTCATGAGACCCGTCGGCTTTCAGTGAACGCGGCAAGAAATATCGACGCTGCGCCATTTTGGTCGAAGTCTTGTTTCTTCCTTGGTTCTTCGGCGGACTGTTGGTGTGGGCGCCAAGATGAAGCCCGAATGCTAGGCCGTGTACCGATACACCCGGCTGTGACTGGCGACGTCCGCTTTGCTTCAATAGCAACCAAGTTCGTGCGGCAGCGCAATATGTCGCGATGGGCCAATAGGCGACCTGGACCACATCGACGACATGAATGCGGCCGCCAAGTGAGGCGGCCTTACTCTCCTCGCTTGCTTTCCCGTTCATGGTCATCGAGCATTTCTAACTGGCTCGCGGGCCCGCTTAAGCTGTGGGCGATGTTGGTGAGCAGGGCGACTTTCTTTGGGGAAATACCGATGACGCCAGCTTCAATCTTGAGGGCTTTGGCGGCCTTCCGACGCTCAATGGCGCTCATCATTACAGGCTCCCCGGTCGGTTGTGCACAATCGCCGCCCACGGTTGCGCGGACAAGGTCCGGGAAAAAACGCCACCCGGTTAATCTGTGTCGCGGGCAGCGGCTTCCCAGCCCCGGGTGGGTTTGCAAAACCCCGGTGCCCAACAACAGATTGCATATCCGCATCGTGTGATCTGAGCAAAATTGCTCATGCTCTTGCCAATTGAGGCGGCCCTACTGTCGGGTATGGCGCTTCAAAACCGCAACGCGCCGTTCACGCTGCCACACTTCTAAGTCGTGCCCGTCGAGCATCTGGGCGGCCTTGGCCTTGGCCTCCTCGTCGTCAGCGCATTCGAACTCGTGAACCCCGCTGATATGCCCGTCCTCGCTCATGATGTAAGCGCGGTAGTCCATCGTAGTCGTTCCTTCATTGGAACGATTATACCCGGTGCCAAGCGGCTGAAAAGTCAAATTAGGCCACACCCGTTTTCAACTTAGGCCACGGCGGTCGGAAACAGGCCAGTACCCCCTGAGGGGGTACTGTCCTAGTTAGGACACCCGCAGAGGGGAATTAGGACACTATAGTTTGGGGGCGTATGCCTTAGGCCGCGTGCAAACTTTCGCGCCATTTGCATCAGTCACGGTTTGGTCGAGCTGGCACCTTTCCAAGTGCTGCTGCGATACTTCGGCGCGGCTGTTGGCGAGCGCAGCGCCGGTTTCGACGGTGGCCGGTCAGGTCCGGTCTACCCGCGCAACTTCGGACATGACTGGGCCAGGAGGCGACATGATTTCGCTGATAATTCAAAGAGGCCGCCAACTTAGGCGGCCTACCATGGCTCCGAAATAATGTTATTGCACCCGTAGCAGCGGAATATCCGATTGGCCCGATGCCCCCCAAAGCTGCGCAAGTCGGTCAAATGCTTCATTTCCACGCCGCATCGTTCGCAGGGCGCGTAGGTGCTGCCTTCGGTAGGATTGTTCGGTCGTGCATCCGGGAAATCGATAGCAACCGGCCTGAGTTGTCGCTGAGCAATTTTGAACATCCCAAAAAAGAATGGGCTATCCCGGAAAAAGAATGGGGCTATCCCGGAAACAGACCAGTGCGGCAGCATTGACCTTTGCACGAAGGAACACATTCATTGGGCTTGGGCTTGAAATGGAAAGTGGGCCGCTAGCTTTATCTTTTTTGAGCGGCCTCCTTCTTCATGATCGCGATATATCGGTCGGTCTGGTTAGCTATCATCTTCCAGCTTCGCGCAAGGCTTGTCAGCATCGTTGCTTCGGCTCCGCTCTGTGCCAAGAGCAAGAGTCGATGACATTCTTCGGCCTGCGTCCGGCACCGACTTGCTTCGTGCATTTCCCGCCCGAAATCAAAATAAGCCAACGGAGACCTGCCAGATACACCAAGGCCAGAAACTGGTGGCGATTGCACCAATTCACGGCGCCGGGACGAATACCTCGTAGAGGGGACCAGCTGATCTGAAAGGGGCATCGCGTACACCGTCCATCAAAAGCGGGAGCACAACACTCTCTGTCACCGTATTTTTGCCTTGTGGTCAGGCGGTGACAGCAGCAGACGTATCACTTTCTACAGCGATTGTGTGTTCAATTTTATACACGTTTGAGTTTTGGGACAATGGGGGCAACTACAGGGAGCACAAGAGGCTCCGGCGCGATTCTCGGCTCCTTGCTCTGATGTCCGTTCGGGGTCACCCTCAGACCTAACGCCTCCGCAAAAAGTCTTCCGGTGTACATCCAATTCCGGATATATCGCTGCACCGCGCCAACTGACGCGATGGGCCACAACCGGGGTGCCGAGGCAATTCAAAGGCAGGCAGGTGCTGCACAAACCTTGCGCGATTGAAATGCTAAACCGGACAATCGACGCGATCTGGCCGAACCTGATAAGCCTGAAGACCAGAACGGCGAAGCGTTGCAGCGACATTAAGCTAGAGATGGCTTGCCGCCCAAGTCGCCGCGGGGACGAGGCTCGGTGTGGTTTTCAGGCCGAGCCCCGATTTTTTTCGCTGCTCGGCCGCAAAGACATGCACGCTTCTTTACCATCCGAACCGTTTCGAATCGAGGCTTGGCAACCAACCTATCCAGGCCTAGCATTTGTTGACCGCTAGGAGACTTTGATGACCTCAGAATTTGTCGTGCATAACGCCTCAGGTTACGATCAGCTCATGGGCCGCTGGAGCCGAAGGCTCGCACCCCTATTCATCGATTTCGCGGGGATCGCCGACGGCGAAAGGATTCTCGACGTCGGCTGCGGTACGGGCAGTCTGACCTTCGCTCTTGCTAGAGCTGCCAATCTCGGTGAAATTGCCGCGATCGACTATTCGCCAGTGTTCGTCGAGGAGGCGCTCCGACGCAACAACGATCCCCGAATAAGAATCCAGCAGGCCGATGCCTGCGCCTTGCCCTTCGAGGGCAACACGTTCGACCGCGCCTTGGCGCTCCTGGTGCTCCACTTTGTTCCCGAAGCGGGCAAGGCAGTTGGTGAGATGAGTCGCGTCGTCTCGTCGGGCGGCGTGGTCGCAGCAACCGTGTGGGACCATCTCGGCGGGATGCCCGGCATGCGCATGATGATCGACACAGTGGCGGCACTCAGCGAAGGCGGGCGCCAGCTGCGCAGCCGCTATTGCTTCCAACCGATGATGCAGCCGGGTGAAATGAAACGGACCTTTGTCGATCAGGGTCTCGTGGACATTACGGAAACGCAGTTGATGATCCGCATGGACTATCAGAGCTTTGAAGACTATTGGGCGCCAATTGCAGCGGGCGAAGGGCCGCTAGGCAAGTATGTGGCAACCCTCGACGCTGCGGAGCGAGCACGCACCGACGCAGCGGTGCGTGATGCCTACGAAGCCGGCCGGCCCGACGGCGCGAGATCCTTTGCGAACGTCGCGTGGGCCTGCCGGGGCATTGTTCCCTAAATCCGACGGCCAGCGTGGCTTTCTCCGAAGTTTCTGAGGTTGAAACAATTCTTCCAACCGCGAGCCAACAGTTTTCGGATTTGTAACCGACCCCGGCTTTCCAGTTTCCCTTCGGGAGCCGACATTTGGACGAGTGTTGGAGTTCGTCGGTATGAGCCAATTCCGGACCTCGGTGACCAGGGCCAACTTCCGCAATCAGCCCCGGCGCAGACAATCGAAACGTCACGAAAGTAACGGTTGCCATGAAGCGCAATCGCGGCAGTCGCGCTCAACAGCGCTTTTTGCCAGGATTATTCCAATAGATCCTTTGCCATCAGGACATTGTCGTAGTAGCGACCGTCTTGCTTTAGTGCGTTCTTCTCCACGCCGAACTCCAGAAAGCCCAGCCTCGCGTACAGGTTTCGTGCTTGCTCATTGTCCCGCACAACCGAGAGTTGGATGAGCTCAACCTGTTGACGTGCGAGATCACATATCGCTTCAACTAGCCGGCGACCGACCGAGGCCTTCCTTGCGCCAGGTCGAACGTACATTCCCCAAAGTATGCCTTTGTGCGCACTTTTCTGGCCCTGCTGGACAGCGAAGCCGGCAACGGCGACCAGCTCTGCGTTACGGAACGCGCCGAGCATTGTAGAAGCGCCCAGCCGATCCGAGAACCAACTCAGAGGTTGTGCATTTTCGACCACGAAAGTACTCCGAACGCTTCCGGGTTAGCCTGGAGGGCCTTCAGCCGAATGCCCCGATATAGGACTGCGTCGGTTTGGACGAGGCGGCGTATCTCGATGCGGTCGGCGCTCATCATTCGTCCTTGGCAGCCGAGTAAGGAAAGGCTCAACAAAGCCATTCCTTACATGTCGAACAAAATCAAACCATTTGTTCTGCGACATCATGTTTTGGCGAGATCGGCTTGTGGCCGGGGGCGACGTCAGCTTCGGGTCAAAAGCGCCGATTTCAGCCGTTGGCAGTCAGGTCCGGTCTACCCTCAACTTCGGAAATGGCCGGGCAAGGCTCAGGCGGTCGCGATGGGCCAGAAGCTGACCTCGCTAGAAGGCGACCTTGCTTCGCTTCGGCTTATTCAGACGTGCCCTCGTCACTTCCTTCTACATCATTAAATCGACTCCCTGCGAGCAATCGTCAGTCACGCCTGCCGCACCCTTCGGGATCAATTCCATCACGAGGCCGCAGTGGACGCACCCATCACATTTAATGCGTGCCGGACCTGATTGGTCGCATAATCAACCACTTCGCGATGGGTCATTCCCGCACCGTGCCTTTTCGCCTGCTCAAAGGAGGGATCGCCCAGCACACGGCGGATGCGGGCGACGGTGTCAGGTAGCTCCTGGAAAAAGCTGCTGGACGGGATCATTTGCGAGAGGGCACCGCTAAGCGTGGCCGCAGCCGCCGGATGGCCAAGTCGCTCAAACAGCAGAATCAGGGTAGCAGTGGTGAGGGTCGCAAGCCCAATTTCGTTTGATTGCCCCCAGATTTCGAGCATTTGGGGGAGCGATCGTAACGTCTTGCCCGGATCCCCGTTCCGCACTTGCAGCTCCGCGACGGCCGGTATGATGACGATCTCCCAGTAACGGTTGCCTGATGTCCTCGCATGAGCCAGCGCCTTCTCGAGCGTATCCAAGGCACGTACTGGGTTGGCTTTGCTGAAGGCTCTTCCTTGGGAAAACAGCGCAGCAACGAGCGAACTTGGCGTTCTTGTGGCCGCAACCTTTTCCAAAATGTCGTCGGCGATCGCCATTGCCTCTTCATGCGCGCCGGCCATTGCCAGGTAAAAAGGAAGCGTGGCGAGGCATTGCCGCTCGCGCTGGTCAGCTGGGTGCTCAGCGCCGGCACGCGCGAATCTGACAGCGCTTTCGGCATTGCCCTGTCGGGACGCAATCATGGCTAGAACCGCGAAGGCCCATACCGGCGGATCAAAGTTGGCGTTGCCGATCAGCGCTATCGCTTCCTCAGCGTAGCGCGTCGCCTCTTGAACATGTCCAAGGTTCCACGTCCGGATTGCTGCATAGGTTAGCACGGCTCCGAGCCGGCGATGATCGGCATGACGAACTGCATCGACGATCTCTGTCGGCCAATTGAGAGGCTCGCTGCGCACCCGGAGTACTGCCATGCCCGGAATCCTCGACGCAATGCGGGCCGCGACGTCAATATTATCTTGACTACTCGCCCACCGAAACGCCCCCCGCAGGTTGTCGATCTCCTGATCGAGCCAGGCGTAGGCCATGAGTTGTTGCGGGCTTCGCCAAACTCTGTGGTGCGTCTCTGCTGCCTGCGCGAAAAATTGCGCATGACGATCGCGAACGGCCTCCCTTTCCCCCAGCACCGCGAGCCGCTCCTCGGCAAACTGTCTAATCGTTTCGAGCTGGCTGTATCGGACAGCATTCCCGACTCGTCTGGTACCAAGTAGCGATTTCCGCACCAGCGAGTCCAGGATAAGCAGAACGTCCGGGATAGCGATGTCGCCGCCGCTGCAAACGCACTCGGCAGCCTCCAGCCCGAAACCTCCGGAGAACACCGACGCGCGCGAAAGTAGGGCCTGCTCAGACGACGATAACAGGTCATACGACCATTCCACGGCGTGGCGCAGCGTCTGATGCCGCTTCAGGACGCGTCGCGACCCGTTGGTGAGCAGGTGGAAGCGTTCATGCAGGCGATCGCGTATCTGAGCGGGACTCATTGCGCGCGTTCGGGCAGCTGCGAGTTCGATGGCCAAGGGGATGCCATCGAGGCGGCGGCATATTTCGCAGACCGTTTCAGCGTCACCGCTGAGCTCGAAGCGTGGTTCCGCGCATCGCGCGCGCTCCACGAACAACTCCACGGCTGGTGCTTCAACTCCGCCGCCGCACTCGAGTGGCGCCAGCGGGTAGGTTCGCTCGCCCTCTATCATCAGCGTCTCTCTACTGGTCGCCAGCAGGCTGACGTGTGGGCATGCCGACAGAATCTGCCGTGCAAGAGCGGCTATCGCATCGATCAAGTGCTCGCAATTATCGAGAATGAGAAGCAAGCTTCGTCTCGACAGCGAACGGGCGACGCTTTGCTCAATGGTCTTGCCGGCCTGCTGCGTAATGCCGAAGACATCGGCGATAGCATGACCGATCGCATTGGGATCATCGAATGCGGCAAGCTCCACCAGCCACGTGCCGTCTGCATAATCTCGGTGCATCTGTGCCGCAAGCCGGAGTGCAAGTCGTGTCTTTCCGATCCCGCCGGGGCCCGTCAGCGTCACCAGCCGCGCGCTGGACAGGATGCCGCCGGCCTTGGCGATATCCCTGTCACGCCCGAGAAAGCTCGTTGTCTCGGCAGGTAGGTTACCAGGCGCAGCAATCGCGTGCATCGACGAGGAAATGCTTTTGTCCAAAACGTCCGCGGGTAGCGATCCATCGCTGCTCACGCTGGCAGGTCCCTGTGGCACTGCGCTGCGCACCACGGAGGTGTTGAGCTGTGGACGATTCCACTCTCGCAGGAGGTCGCGGTGAAGTATTTTGGTTTGTGCATCGGGCTCGATGCCCAATTCTCTAGAGAGAAGTTCGACACAAGTGCGATACTGGCGGAGCGCTGCGCCCCGTCTGCCCTGCTGGGCATATAGCTTCATAAGGGTGCAATGAACCCGTTCTTGCAGAGGATCTGCGGCAAGCAGGCGTGTTGCGATGTGAATGCCATGTTCGAGCGCACCCGCGGAGAGGTGATGATCGAGCAGTTTCGCCATACCATCTAAGGCAAGTTGACGGAACCGCTGACGCTCCGTCGCTGCCCAGCTTTCAAATTCCGGTGCCGCTACCTGAAAGCCCTCAAGGAATTCACCGCGGTAGACTTCGATAGCCCGCTCCAGATTCTCGACACCCGATTTCCTGATGAGATCCTCGAATGTCCTTGCATCGATCGTGAGAGTGGCTGGCGCGAGACCGATCGTATCCTCGTGAGCAATCAACCCGCCCGGACAGGCGTATGACAATGCCTTGCGCAAAAGGCTCAGCGCCTGGCGAAGGCTGTCGCGGGCCTGCGCCTCGATGTGGTCGCCCCACAACAGCGCCGCAAGCTTGGGCCGGGCCTGTGCCTCCCCCTCGTGCAGCGCCAGATAGGCCAGCAGGGCTGTCGTCTTTTTGGTGACCAACGGAATGGACTCTCCGGTGTCCATCTGGAGCCGGAAACCGCCGAGAAGTGCGAGGTTTGCCTTCGCCATATCCGCCGGCCCTAGGCTCAGGATGCAAAAAGCACCCGGTCCGACGATTTTGCGAATTTATCACGCTCGGGCCGACAGGTCCATTGCGACCGGCAAGTAATCTGCGTGCGAGGTCAGGGCCCACTAACACCATTGGAGATCACCATGTGGAACCGCTTGTCGATCGCAGCCGCCGCAGCCTTCATGATGGGCACAATCGGAGCCAACGCTGGAGAACTGCCGACGTATGAAGTTATGGGTTTTCCGATCACGCCGCATCAGTTCGCGGCAGTGGGTCCCGCCAATGCGCGACAAGACACGTCCACGGCCGGCCTGTCAGGCCCGGTTCTGGCGCCGCGCCAAGGAGCACGCGACGAGCAGAGCACCAGCGGTGGCCGAGCGATCACAGCGCTGGTACTCTCCCCGGTCATGGCGATCGAGCCTTCGCGGTAAGTCGCGGGCGTCGCGCGGTGTCTGGCTCCCAACAGAACCGCGCGGCAGTCTCGCTTCACGTTACTCTGAGGTCCAAAAAGGTCGAACTCCGACGTCATCTCCAATCTGGCCGCATTGGATTATGAGCGCTTGTTCACAGCTCGGCCGGCTCCCGTTCTTCCCCAGTAAGCCTACAACTAGGATGCTGCCGGGGACACTTCGCACCCACGCAAACGGGCTGGGAAACGGAGGTTTCCATGACCAGTTCCAATAGACGCCCGGCGCATCTTTCTTGGTTGATCGTAGCCCGCACGGTGGGATTGTGTACGGTCACATTTTTCGGCATCAACACAGCCTATTCACATGACCTGATGCGACCAGAACTGAACGCTTGGTTCAAAAGTCTCAAGAACAAGGCAGGTGAGCCGTGCTGTGATAGTGGGGACGGCCAATATGCGGAGGCCGAGTGGGATATGGCAAAGAATGGCTATAGAGTCCTTCTGAAACATCCGCATCGGCTAGACGAACCCGGGCAGTGGTTTGACGTGCCAAACTCTGTCGTGCTCAACCGGCAGAACCTCAGCGGCAGGTCGATGGTTTGGTGGTGGCCGTCCTACGCCGATGGAAGAATGACTCCTTTGTGGCGCTGCTTCATTCCCGGACCGGAGGGATGATCCGCCCCTGGCAAACAATAGCACCGTAAGTCCGCCATGGGGCAGATTCGGAAGTCGAACTACGCAATCGCGACTCCCGCTTTTCCCACAACAGCAGACTAACGGCCCTACCGGCGCATTTCGACAAGTCCGCACGAAACTGTTCCCGTGAATGTCGGCACCGCGAGCAAGCAGACGCCGCGCATAGGCGGTGAGCGCAAGATCGCGATGCCGGCACAACTCGGCGTTTGCATTGTCCAATATTTTCATTTTGTGCCACGCTTCACAGCCAGTCGCCAAAAACTTTCCGCCTTCACCCGGCCGAACGCCGGTGTTTTCCGTCTCGGTATGCCAAACTGAACCCGCATGCGTGACGAACGAACCGGGCGGATACGTCCGCGATGCATCCCAAATGCCCAAGTAACGCAGGGTCGGGCGCGTCTCGAGTTCCTTGAGCCGCTCTTGCCAATCGGCCGCACCGACGCGCCTTCCTTGCTGTCCGCGAGACGGAAGCAGCCGTCGTCTGCGTCTGTCTCGGTCCATTTCAGCGCCTCTACCTCGCCAAGGCGACAACCGGTGAGCGCAAACAGCCAGATGCCGTGCAGCCCCTGAACAACATCGGCATCGTCACGCGCGGCCTTTAGCGCCTTGCCGACCATCCTGTATTCATGCGGTGTAAGACGGCGGTTGCAGCGACCCGTCAGCTTGCCGCTTGGCGCCCCTCGCCGGGTTATCCGGTCGAATGCCTTCGTGAACCGCAAACGTTAGAATGCCGCCGAGAAGCCCGGCAGTGCGCGCAGCAGTGCCAGCGCCGCCCTCGACCACCGACTTGCCGCGCTTCTTGTCCGACTTTGCGATGCGCGCCGTCTTGCCGACCGTCACGTCCTTGATAAACCGATTCACGTCCGCGAGGGTGAGGTCGCGAACCAGCTTGTTGCCGAGAAGGGGCTTGATATGCTGTGCGATCCGTCCGCGATCGCTGGCGAGTCGAAGGTTTTTTCGGCAGATTGCGCTTGCCCATAATCAGACCAGCTTCCGCCGCAGCGAGATAGTTGTCGCACAATTCTCCAACGGTGATCGATTTCCGACGAGTGGCCCGATCTTCTGCGGGGTCCTCGCCGCGAGCAACGTCACCAAGGATGGCCTTCGCTTCCTTGCGCGCCTCTTCGACCGTGAGCGCACCATGAGCGCCGATCTTCACCCGGCGCGACGGGCCGGCCTTTCGATACTGTGTGACGTAGGACTTGCGGCCTGAAATCCAAGTGCGCACACCGAAGCCGTCGTCCCAGGCGAAATAATCGGTATCCTTCGCCCCAAGCGAGTCAACGAACCGTTTGGTAAGTTTTGGCATTGGGCAAAACCTCCTACCGGAAGCACACCGGAAGCACCAGAACGGCATTCCGGGAAATTTCCCGGAAGAGCGTTGCCTTTCCAAAAGTGAAATTTTAGCCCGTTTTTTGCGCAGCAAATCAATGGTTAGAAACTCACAAGAAGCATCGGAAAACCTGAGCGACCTGCCCTCCGAAGGCAAAGGTCACACGTTCGAATCGTGTCGGGTGCGCCATTTTCCCACCATTCAGCACAGAACCGCGAACTGTTCCGGTATGGATCGGTGCCTATTTGATCCCCGAAAGGCATCTAAGGTTGATGTCATCGACGATGCCGTCTGCGAAGTACTCTTGTTGAGGGTCGTCGTTGATATCGCTGGCGGGCGCCGGTAGGACGCGGCCGGCATCATCGCCGACGCCTCAGCGGATCATAGTCTTCCGCTCCGCTGCGTCTCTCCTGGGCACCACTTCGACCCCCGAAGCCAAACGGAGCGGCTGGAGCAGGACGGCGAACTCTTCGAGCGAGACTGGCGGAGAAAAAAGATAACCTTGCGCCATGGTCGCGCCATTTTCGGCCGCGAACCGAAGGTCTTCGGCCGTTTCAACGCCTTCGACGACCGTTTCGAACCCCAATTCGTCCGCAAGTCCGAGCGCCAGGCGAAGGATCGTCTGCTTTTCGCGGTCTTCCGCGACACCCGCCACGAGCGTGCGATCGAGCTTCACGGCGTCGAAGGGCAGCCTCGCCATCGTCGAAAGATTCGAATAGCCGGCTCCGAAATCGTCCATTGCGAAGCGTATGCCCATTTGCCTGAGCAGGCTTATTCTCTCGCGCACGACGTCAGGATTGCGCATCGCGACCGACTCCGTGATCTCGATCTCGAGCTTTGGCGGCGGGAAGTCGGCCTCACGAACGGCCGTGATCATATCCCTGATGAACAGCGGGTCTTCGATTTCCGTCGCCGCGACATTTACGGCGAGCACGAGGTTCGAGCCGGCTCGGATCAAGCCCCCGATTTCGGCGAGCGCGCGCCTCAGCACGAAGCGGTCGATCTCCATGATGAGGCCGATCTCTTCCGCGATCTTGATGAAGCGCGCAGGAGGAATGTCGCCCTCCTTCGGGTGATGCCAGCGCGCCAGCGCCTCCACCCCTAGGATGCGGCCATCCCTGCACGACACCTTGGGCTGGTAATGGACGACGAGCTCTTCATCGCGGATCGCCAGGGCGAGGTCGGTTTCGAGCGCATGGCGCGCACGCGCGATCTCTGCGAGATCCGGAGTGAAGAACGCGTAGGTATTGCGTCCCGAGCTCTTCGCGACGTACATCGCAAGGTCGGCGCGGATCAGGAGATCGTCATAGGTTGTGCCGTGGGTGGGGCAGATCGCAATGCCGATGCTGACGCCGATGGTTGCATGGTTGCTCTGGAGCTTGAAGGAAACCTGCAGCGTCTCGATCATCTCGCGGGCACTGAAGCTCGCGGCCTCGACCGTCTTCACACCAGCGATGATGGCGACGAACTCGTCGCCCCCGACCCGGGCGAGCAGACATTTGCCGGCAGCGCCCTTGGACGTCAGCAAATTGTTCAAGCGCTCGGCCACCATCCTGAGCAGCTCGTCGCCAGCCTTATGCCCGAAAGTGTCGTTGATGGATTTGAAGCCATCCAGGTCGAGGAAGAACAGCGCTGCGCCCTCTTCCGCATCGATGAGCGCCGGCGCATCGATGCGCATCTTCTCCCGATTGGGAATGCGGCTCACCGTGTCGTAGAAGGCGAGCTGACGAATTCTTCGAGTGCTGGCCCGCAAATGCGTCAGCATTTGCTCGAATGCGAGGGCGAGGCCGCGGACCTCGCCGCTGCCCGTTGCGCGGAATTGAACGTCAAGATTGCCACCCGCGATTTCCTGGGCGGTCCTGGCGAGCGCTGAAAGTCCTTTCGTGAGGTGCCTCACGGCGGCCAATAGCGCGACGACCAAGGCGCCGAGCGCCAGCGCCGCGGATGCCAGGAACTGCCACATCAGCGAACGCGTATGGGATGCGCCGATCTGGAACATCTGATCGCGTGTCGTCGTCACCAGCGATGCGCTCGCGAACGTGCACACCTTGAGCGTCGCCTCGTAATCGACACAGCGGGCGACGTAGTTGCCGTCATCCGAGCGCTGCAGCCCCGCAAGCGTCCTGGCGCCGCTGAATCTCACCCCTTCAGGCCCCGCGGAAGACACGATCTCGTTGTCACCCGTGATGATGACCACGCCGGCATTGGCTAGCGAAGTGAAGTTCTCGAGGGTCCGTTCCGTGCGGCCGAGCGGTCGGATGGCGGCAAGCGCGCCGACGAGGTCGCCGAAGTCGTCGAACACGGGCTCGATCGCGGTGTGCGCTATGGTCTGGCGCTGCGGCAGGCCGAGCGCGGACAATTCACGCAATTTGAGCTCATAGGTGCCTTCCTCACCCTGCGGGTGCGAGCGGCTATTGTCCTTGAGGATCGGGTTGAGATTGACAGAGAGAGCGGTACCCTCAAACGCCTGGTTCAGCGCGAGTAGGTCGAGGGACGTGTTGGCGCCGATCACGCGACCGGTTCCGTCGAAGGCGATCAGCCTTTCGAAGCCGGAGGTCGAAGCAACGATGCTGAGCAGCTCGCGGATGGTCACATCGTTGTTCGAGGCGACCGCCTTGGCGACATCGGCGCGCTGAGCGATCTGACGCAGGCGAGATGCGGTTTCTGCGCCCAGGGCCTCGATTCGCGCTCGCGCCAACTGCGCCTCGCCGTCGAGGCGATGAGCGAGCTGGTCTTCTGAGAGCTCACCCAGGGCCGCTGCCTGGTGCCTCAGTTGCTGCTGCAGGCGTAGCGCCGTCGAGCCACCGATGAGGCCGAGCCCGAGGACGCCGGTCGCGAGCACGACGGCAACAAGGCCCATGCCGATAGACGAGGGGAAACCCGGAATCCCGGACGGAACGGCCCAACGACGCCAGCGGGGCGGCGCCCTCGATGCCTCTGCCATATCCGGGTCAGTCGCCACCACCGCCAGCACCCTGAGCTTACGGGGCCCGGTCAATGTCGCTCATTGAGGCCCCTTCCAAGCGCCAACCTTAGGCGAGTGAAATACCCAAAATCGTCAATTTGATCGTCTATTTGTGGCCGGTTGATTAGCAAATGGTTTTTCAAAACCATCAGATTTTGTGCTTTCCACTTTCCGTCCGCCACGAATGATTCCAAAAGGCACGGCGTTGCGACAACAGATGGTTTAGGTTTCTTTGCCAGATTGCGCACCTCTTGGTTCGAAGGGGTCCGCCATGGCATTTTCGAGGATAACAGCGGCAATTCTTGGCCTCTGCCTTGCGGGGGTAAGTGCCGCTGGCGCCGAAACACGCCGGCTCGACATCGTCGGGACCGGAGATGGCATCGACGTCCTGCGCGTCATCGCCGCGAGCTTCATGCAGCAGGAAGGATCGGCACGGATCGAGGTCCCGCCGAGCATCGGTTCTGGCGGAGGCATCGCGGCCGTGGGGTCCGGCAAGGCGATCTTGGGGCGCGTCGCACGCGGCCTGACCGACGCCGAAGCGGCTTCCGGCATCGTCTACAAGGCGATCGCCCGCCTGCCATCGGCTTTCATCGTCCATCCCGCCTGTGGGGTGAGTGCCGTCACAAGCGATCAGCTCGTTGCGATCTATTCGGGCCGCCTCGCGAATTGGAAGGACCTGGGCGGTGCCGATATGCGCATCCGCGTCGTGCGGCGCGAGGACCAGGACAGCACTCTCACCGTACTACGGGCCAGCATGCCCGGCTGGCATGATCTCGAGATCACCGAGAAATCGAAGATGGCGACGACCACACAGGAAGCGATCGAGACGGTTCGCGATGTTCAAGGCGCGATTGGCTTCGGCCCCTTCTCGCGGCCGTTGGAACAGGGGCTCACAGTGCTTCGTGTCGACGGCCACTACCCGACCGACGCGGACTATCCCTCGAGCGTGGTGCTGGCGCTGATCTATTTGAGGACGTTGCAGGATCCGGACGCCTTAGCTTTTCTACGCTTTGCCGATACGCAGAAGGCGGCAGACGTCATCACCGGCCTCGGGAGTCTGCCCGTCAAGCCGTGAGCCGCCGGGGCTCGCTGGCCGCCGGCGCTGCCGAGCTCGGCATCGGCTCACAGAGCGGGGGGATGAGGCTGCTCCCGGCTTCGCCATAGACGGGCGACCTTGTCCATCAACGATGAGGTTTGCGAGCTCGGTAGGAAAGGATCGGCGTAGCATTGCGCATTGGCCAAGCGCGCCTTGTTCTTCACGATCTCGACGAGACCAGCGGGGCCTGCGACGTAGACCGTATCCTCCAGCCCGAGCAAGGGCAGGTAGTGCGATGGGCGCCCGGGCCTGATCGGCAGGGTAGATCCGACCTCCGTCGTCGCGATGACGTCGCGGACACCGTCGTCGATCAGCCACTGCAACGAGGGAAGCATATAGAGGTTATCGGCATCCCGGCTGCCGGCGACGACCGCCATCTCGCGGTTGCGCTGGGTCGACCGCGCCGAGCGGGCCAGCGCCC
>NZ_JALBHA010000139.1:0-12815 GCF_023006445.1 Bradyrhizobium sp. SHOUNA76 | reverse complement strand
GCTGGGGCTGTGGAAACGGCGCAGCGCCCGCCAGATCAGCGAGCCCGGAACCGGCACGCGGGCGCGGACATATTCGGGAAAGCGGGTGTGGAAGCTGGTTGTGAACGGCAGCCTGCGCTGGCGGCAATAGCGGCGGACCATCAGGCCGATCGGCCCTTCCGTCGCGATGTGGATGCTGTCGGGCCGCGCTTCCTCGATCAGCTTGGCGATCCGCGCCGGGCGCGGCATCGCCAGCCGCACGTCGCGATAGCTCGGCATCGCGAAGGTGCGGAACGATTGCGGCGTCAGGAACGTGAATTCGACACCGAGCGTCTCGGCAGCGTCGGCGAGTTTGGTCAGCGTCCGAACCACACCGTTGACTTGCGGGTGCCAGGCGTCGGTCGCGACCAGAATGCGCATCAGGCGGCCTCTTCTATGCAGCTCTGGCTGCAACCTGCGGGACGGCTGCCGGCTTCTGCAGATGATCCGCCCAGGTGATGATCTCGAAATGACCGTCGTCGTGCTCCACGAGCGCGGTGCAGCTCTCGACCCAGTCGCCGCAATTCATGTAGCGAATGCCGCCCTCGTCGCGGATCACGGCGTAGTGGATGTGGCCGCAGATCACGCCGTCGGCGTCGTGGCGCCGCGCCTCGGCGGCAAGCGCCTGCTCGAACGCGCCGATATAATTGACGGCGTTCTTGACCTTCTGCTTGGCCCATTGCGACAGCGACCAATAGGGCACGCCGAATAAGCGGCGGAAGAAGTTGACGAAGCGATTCATCTGGATCGCGAAGTCATAGGCCTTGTCGCCGAGATGGGCGAGCCAGCGCGCGTTCTGCACCACGAGATCGAAGATGTCGCCGTGGATGACGAGATAACGCTTGCCGTCCACGCCGGTGTGGACGGTGTTCTCGACCACGTCGATGCCGCCGAAATGCGTGCCGTAATAGTTACGCAGGAACTCGTCGTGATTGCCGGGGATGTAGACGACCTTGGCGCCCTTGCGCGCCTTGCGCAGCAGCTTCTGCACGAGGTCGTTGTGGGATTGCGGCCAGTTCCAGCTCGATTTCAGCGCCCAGCCGTCGACGATGTCGCCGACGAGATAGATCGTGTCGGCATCATGATAGCGCAGGAAGTCGAGCAGAAGATCGGCTTGAGAACCGCGGGCCCCGAGATGAACGTCGGAGATGAACAACGTGCGAAAGCGCCGCTCCGGGCTCTCGTCACTCACATCGTAACTTCCCATGCGCCAGCCTGTAACAATGTCCCGTGACAGGGGGATGACTGATTGAACTTTTGAGGCACCTTCAGATACGAATCACGCCTTGCCTCGCCCACCCCGCGAATATCAGTCGCATGCGACAATCAGGCGACATGGCGCCGCAGGGGGTGCCTAGGGTCAGATTGACACTGGAAACCGCGAGAGCAGGTGCGCTCCCTCTCCCGCTTGCGGGAGAGGTTGAGCAAGCCCGCGTCAGTAGAACTTGTGGAAATGATGAATCGGGCCGTGGCCGCGGCCGACGCTGAAGCGGTCGGCAGCGCCAATCGCGGCGGTGATCCAGGCCTTGGCGTTGCGCACGGCGCTTCCGAGATCCTCGCCTTTGGCCAGCCCCGCCGCGACTGCCGAAGACAGCGAGCAGCCGGTGCCATGGGTGTTGCGGGTCGCAACGCGGGGCGCGGCGAGCGCGATCGTGTTGTCGGCATCGATGAGATAGTCGGTGCTCTCCCTGCCCTCGCCGTGCCCGCCCTTGATCAGGACCGCACGGCAGCCGAGCGCCAGCAGGCGCCGCCCCTGCTTTTCGATCTCAGCCTCGCTTGCCGCGATCGGCTCGTCGAGCAGAGCCGCGGCCTCCGGCAGATTGGGCGTGATCACGGACGCCAGCGGCATCAGCCTGGTGCGCAGGGCGTCGACGGCTTCGGACGCCAGCAGGCGGTCACCCGATGTCGCCACCATCACGGGATCGAGCACCACATGCCCCGGTTGCCAGCGCGAAAGCGCCGCCGCAATCGCATCGATGCTGGCGACCTGGGCCACCATGCCGATCTTCACGGCACCGACCTCGAGATCGGCGAACACGGCATCGATCTGCGCGGTGACGAAGTCGGCTGGCACGGCATGAATGCCGGTGACGCCGCGCGTGTTCTGAGCCGTCAGTGCCGTGATGGCGGAAGCGCCATAGACGCCGAGCGCGGCAAAAGTCTTCAGGTCGGCCTGGATGCCGGCGCCGCCGCTCGAATCGGAGCCGGCGATGGTGAGGGCGACCGGGGTCGTCATCGCCGGACACATTTGCTGGATACGGACACCGCCATGGCCTGTCCTAGCGCGACCGTGGAACACCGGCAAGCGCGCCGGGCCGCAGCCGACGGTGATTCGCGACACCGTGGCGCAGGCCGAATCAGGCGGACATTGCGGGCTTCGCGCCGCAATGGTGCGGGCTTGAAAATGCAACCGCGCCGGACCCTTGGTATAGTCGCGAACTGCTTCGCCGATGTGTGAGACGTCAGGTGGTGGAACCATTCACCGATGCTGCGGGCCGCCCCGGCCCACAAGCCGCCTGGAACGGAATCTTTGGGTGGAACGATGTGGGCCTTTTTTGAACGTCTCCTCGACTCGTCCATGCTTTCGCCGCACGGCATCTGCCTGTTATGGGAGCCTGAGCTGATCTGGCTTCACGTCGTTGCCGACGCCTGCATCGCCGCCGCCTATTTTTCGATCCCGTTCGCCCTCGCGATTCTGGTCACCAAGCGGCGCGACCTCAAATTCGGCTGGGTCTACTGGGCATTCGCGATCTTCATCATGGCGTGCGGCCTGACCCATGTGCTGTCGATCTACACGCTCTGGGTTCCGATCTATGGCATCGAGGGCATCGTCAAGGCGGCGACCGCGGTGGCATCCGTGGTCACGGCGGGCGCGCTCTGGCCGCTGCTGCCGAAGATCCTGACGATCCCCTCGCCGTTCGAGCTACGACAGGTCCAGGCCGCGCTCGAGGAGGAGGAAATCAAGACCCGGGACGCCACGCTGCTGCTCCAGCAGGTCAGGGACGCGCAGCGTGCGATGCGCGAGAGCGTGGCGCGCCTCACCGCAATCGTCGAGACCGCGGTCGACGGCGTCATCCTGTTGGATGCGCAGGACCGCATCCTGCTGTTCAATCCGGCCTGCGAGCGCTTGTTCGGCTACTCTGCCGACGAGGTGATGAGCCGCAACGTCGGGATGCTGATGCCCGAGGCGGGCGCCGGGCCCGACAGCCACGCGAGCTATTTCGCGACCGCGGGCGAGGCCATCGGCCTGCGCAAGGACGGATCGACCTTTCCGATGGACGTGTCGGTCGGCCAGGCGCGGCAGGACGGCGAATTGATCTTCGTCGGCATCGTCCACGACCTGACCGCGCGCAAGCTGACCGAGCAGCAGCTTCAGCAGGCGCAGAAGATGGAGACGGTCGGTCAGCTCTCCGGAGGCATCGCTCACGACTTCAACAATCTGCTCACCGTCATCATCGGCAACGCCGAGCACATGAGCGAGCAGCTCAAGGCTCGGCCCGATCTGCGGCGCTTTGCCGACGACATCTGCCAGTCGGGCGAACGGGGCGCCGAGCTGACGCAGCGGCTGCTCGCATTCAGCCGCCGCCAGTTGCTGCAGCCCCAGATGATCGATTGCCGCGGCCTGCTCGATTCCATGTTCAAGCTGCTCAAGCGCACCTTGCGTGAAGACATCGAGATCAGGACGAGCACCGGCCCCGGCACGATCGTGGCGTTTGCCGATCGCGCCCAGCTCGAATCCGCCGTGCTCAACCTCGCGCTCAACGCGCAGGACGCCATGCCCGCAGGAGGACATTTGACGCTGAGCACGGAGCTGACCGCGATCGACGAGGACTATTGCACCCTTCACCCCGAAGTCGCAGCCGGCGCTTACGCGTTGATCTCGATCACCGACGACGGCGAAGGCATGACACCTGACGTCAGCGCACGCGCCTTCGAGCCGTTCTTCACCACCAAGGACGTCGGCAAGGGCTCGGGCCTCGGCCTCAGCATGGTCTATGGCTTTGCGAAGCAATCAGGCGGCCACGTCTCGATCTACAGCGAGACCGGCCTTGGGACGACGGTCCGAATCTATCTGCCGCGCGCGGACACCGGACAATCGCAGGCCGACCTGTCCGATGGCGAGGACGCGGCGCCGCGAGGATACGAGACGATTCTGATCGCCGAGGACGATCCGTTCGTCCGTTCCTCCGTCATTCGCAGGGTGGAAGCGCTCGGATATCGCGTCGTTGCCGCGGTCAACGGCAAGGAGGCCTTGCAGCAGCTGCGCACTGACCCCGGCATCGACTTGCTGTTCACCGATATCGTGATGCCGGGCGGCATGAACGGCTGGGAGCTCTCCGATCAGGCGCGGCGGATTCGTCCCGGTCTGCCGGTCCTGTTCACCTCGGGCTACGCGCTGGAGACCCTGGTCGAGCAGGGCCGTGCGCCTGCACAGGCGATCGTGCTGACCAAGCCCTATCGCAAGGTCGAGCTCGCCCAGCGGCTCAGAGACGCATTTGCCGCGGCGGCCGTGACGTCCTGAATGCCCGATCGGCATCTGGCGGCCGGCAAGTCCGCTTGCTAAATCGTACCGGTTTTGGCCTATTAGCCGCCAGATACGCTTTCGGAGTGCCCGCGATGGTTCCTTTTTTCGTCCAGATCAAATGCAAGCTCGGACAGTCCTATACGGTCGCCAATGCGCTTGCCGAAGCCGAGATCGCTTCCGAGATCTACTCCACGGCCGGCCAATACGACCTCCTTGTGAAGTTCTACGTCGACAAGGACACCGACATCGGCCATTTCGTGAACGAGAAGGTGCAGGTGCTGCCGGGCATCCAGGACACCCTCACCATCATCACCTTCAAGGCGTTTGGCGCCAGCTGAGCTAACCAGCTTCCTTGCCGGCTTCCTTCCGCTTGGGCCGCGGCGGACCGTCCACCGGCGGCAGCGATTTGAGATAGTCCGCCATCGCCGCAAGGTCCTCGTCGGGCAGTTGCGAGGTGTTCTTGATCACACGCGTCATCGCGCCGCCGACGCTGTCGCCGTCGGGCAATTCGCCGTTTTTGAGAAAATAGGCAATGTCCTTCGCGCTCCACTCGCCGAGGCGCTTCTGCGTGATGTTGGGCACCCAGCCCTCGCCTTCCGGATTGGGGCCGCCGGCAAAGCGCTGGCCTTCGATGATGCCGCCGAGCGCGTTACGCGGGCTGTGGCATTCGGCGCAATGGCCAAAACTGTTGACGAGATAGGCACCGCGATTCCATTGCGGCGACTTCGTGCCGTCGGCAATGAGCGGCTTGTCGTCCAGAAACAGGAATTTCCAGATGCCGACGTTGCGCCGGATATCGAAGGGAAAGCGCATGTCATGGTCGCGCACCCTGCCGGTCACAGGCGGAAGCGTCTTCAGATAGGCGAAGAGATCGAGCACGTCCTCGCGCCTTGCGCGCTGATAGGACGTATAGGGAAAGGCAGGAAAATAATGCTGCCCGCCCGGCGAAACGCCGTGCATCACCGCGTTGACGAAGTCGGCGTCGGTCCATTTGCCGATACCGTCATTCGGATCGGGGGAGATGTTCGGCGCGTAGAACGTTCCGAACGGGGACTTGATCGCGACGCCGCCACCGAGCCTGACGCGATCGGGCTGGTCGGGAGTGGCATGGCAGGACGCGCAGCCCCCGGCGTTGAACATGGTCTCACCGTTGGCGAGGTCGGCCGCATGGGCCGGCGCATGGCCCGCAGCTGCCACCACCGGCGCGCTGAGCCACCAATAGACGCCGGCGGCAGCGACCACCGCGAGCAGCCCTACGAGAATTGTTCGTTGCAACATGCAGATCCATTCACTCGTCGCGGCAAACCTAGGACCAATGTCGTCGCGGCTCCAGCCACGAAGAATTTAGCCTGCCCTGACCGGAAACGGGAATAAACTGAAATGCCGGCTGTTGGAAGTTTGGCAGCCCGAACGGGTTCAGCAGGGAGAATGTCATGAACAAGACCGTCATCGCCGTGTTAGCGCTCGGTGCCGTCGCTTTTGCGGGCCCGGCCAGCGCCGAAAAGCTCAAAGCAACGCTCGACGGCAAGTCCGAAGTGCCGGCAACGACCAGCAGCGCCACCGGAACCGCCGATCTGGACTATGATGCCGCCAGCAAGAAGCTGTCCTGGACCGTCACTTATTCCGGGCTCTCCGGCCCCGCCACTGCGGCGCATTTCCATGGGCCTGCCGAGGCCGGCAAGAACGCCGGTGTCGCGGTTGCGATCCCGAATGCGGCCTCGAGCCCGGTCAAGGGTGAAGCCACGCTCACCGATGCGCAGGCCGCCGATCTGCTCGGCGGCAAGCTCTACGTCAACATCCACACCGCGGCCAATCCGGGCGGCGAGATCCGCGGTCAGGTCACGAAGTAAGCCGCAACGCTGCTTCGTCGCGCGAAGGCCGGGCGCAGGAGGGAGCGTCCGGCCTTTTCGATTCCAAAGCGGTTCACCTTCGTAGCCCGGATGAAGCGCAGCGCAGTCCGGGACGGACTCCGAGGGGTGAAGACCCCGGATTACGCTTGCGCTCATCCGGGCTACGCACTTTTCGATCGCGCTCAAGCTGCATTCAGCGCCTGCGTGAGGTCGGCGATCAGGTCCGACGGGTTCTCGATGCCGATCGACAGCCGGATCGTGGAATCGAGCACGCCGATCTTCTGCCGGATGTCGGCGGGAACGCCGGAATGAGTCATGGTTGCAGGCAGGCTCGCGAGCGACTCGGTGCCGCCGAGACTCACCGCCAGCTTGAGGATCTGCAGCGCATTGAGGAATTTGACGGCGGCCTCCTTGCCGCCGACGATGTCGAACGAGAAGGTGGATCCCGCCCCCAGGCATTGCCGCGCGAACGCACGCCCGGCTGGCGAAGACTCCTCGTGATGACCGAGGTAGTGGACCTTGGCGACCTTGGCGTGATCGCGCAAGAAGTCCGCAACGAGGCGCGCGTTGCTGTTGGCCTTCTCCATGCGCAAGCTCAGCGTTTCGAGCGAGCGGTTGATCATCCAGCAGGAATGCGGATCGAGCTGGGTGCCGATGGCGCCGCGCAGCGCCTTGATGCCCTTCATGATCGCCTTCGAGCCGAGCGCTGCACCCGCGATCAGATCGGAATGGCCGCCGACATATTTCGTCAGCGAGTACAGCGACAGGTCCGCGCCGTGCTCGATCGGCCGCTGAAACACCGGCCCGAGCAGCGTATTGTCGCAGGCGATGATCGGCGTGTCGCCTTGCGCCTTTCCGATGGAATCGGCGACACGGCGGATCATGGCGATGTCGACCAGGCCGTTGGTCGGATTGGCCGGTGTCTCGATCAGGATCATCGATACGCGGCCTTTGGCCATGGCCTCCTCCGCGGCCTGCTTGACCGCCGCCTCGTCGATCCCGTCGGCGAAGCCGACGGCGCCGATCGACAGACGCGCCAGCGTGTTCGTGAGCAGCGTTTCCGTCCCGCCATAGAGCGGCTGGGAGTGCAGGATGACGTCGCCGGGGCGGACGAAGGCAAGGATCGTCGTCGCGATGGCCGCCATGCCGGATGAGAACAGCGCGCAGCTCTCGGTGCGTTCGTAGATCGAGAGCCTGTCCTCGACGATCTCGCTGTTGGGATGATTGAAGCGCGAATAGACCAGGCCCGCGCCCATCCCTTCCGGGGGCTCGCGCCGGCCGGCGACGAAATCGAAGAAGTCCTGCCCGTCATCGGCCGTCTTGAACACGAAGGTGGAGGTCAGGAACACCGGGGGCTTGATGGCGCCTTCCGACAGCTGCGGATCATAGCCATAGGTCAGCATCAGCGTCTCGGGATGCAGCATGTGATTGCCGATGTGCGTCTTCGACGGAAACGGTTTTGCCATGGCCTGTCTCGCTCTTGATTGAGATCCTCGCCGCGCGTTGGAACTCCTGATGTCATGCAGTCAGGAAAGAGACGCGCCGACTCGCATCAGCGCCGCGGCTGTTGACTCGAAGATAGCCGCTCCGGCAGCTATCCGTCAGACCTTGCGAACAGAAAAAAGGGCAGTCGCTTTCGCAACCGCCCTTCGATTCCCGTGGCCCGGATGAGCGAAGCGACATCCGGGACAAGTTTATCAACCCGCACAGGCTTCCCGGATTTCGCTGCCGCTCCATCCGGGCTACAAGAGCCCCGCCTCAGCTGTTCTTGACGCGGTAGGTCTCGTGGCAGCCGCCGCATTCCTTGCCGATGGCAGGCATGTTCGCCTTGAGCGAGTCCAGGTCCTTGATCTTGCCCTTGGCCTCGCCGACGACCTTGGCGAAGCCTGCGATCCTGGCGTCGAAGCCAGCCTTGTCCTCCCAGACCTTCGGCGAGGTCGAGTAGTCACCGTCGAGCTTCACGCCCTTGGCGCTCGCCGGAAACAGGTTCGGCAGCTTCTTGGCGGTATCCTCGAACTGCGCCAGCGCGCTGTCCACTGTGGCCTGGTCGTAGGGCTTCTCGCCCTTGACCATCGCCGACATCGCGCCGGCGTTCTTGCCGTTACCCTTCATGAGGGTCTGGGCTTCCTTGACGGAATCTTGTTGTGCCCAGACGGCGCCCATCCCGAGCAGCAGCGCGCCCCCAACAACCAACACTCGCTTCATTCGCAAATCCCTTTCGCTGAGACAGGATCGTGCTGACCCCACATTGGGCCAACCCCGATTGGCAGATTTCATTCCATCCAGAGCGCGACGATAAATCGCCGCACTCCGGATCATTTGGCTGAGCCTGCAAAACGCGTTCCGCGTTTGCTTGGACTTACAGGCTGTGACGGCGGTGGTGCTCGTTGATGGCGATCCACACCCGCTCGGGCGTTGCCGGCATGTCGATGTGGTCGATCTTGTATTCGCGCCAGAGGGCGTCGACGATGGCGTTCACGACCGCCGGACAGGAGCCGATCGCGCCGGCCTCGCCCGCCCCCTTCACGCCCATCGGATTGGTCTTGCAGGGAACGTTGTTGGTCTCGAACACGAAGGCCGGCCCGTCCGCCGCCCGCGGCAGCGCATAGTCCATGAAGGTCGCGGTGATGAGCTGGCCGTCATTGGGTCCATAGACCACCTGCTCCATCAGGGCCTGGCCGATGCCCTGCATGGCGCCGCCATGCACCTGGCCGGCCAACAGCAGCGGATTGAGCGTCTTGCCGAAATCATCGACGATCACGTAGTTGACGATCTTGATGATGCCGGTAGCCGGATCGATCTCGACCTCCGCGACATGCGTGCCGTTGGGATAGGTGCCGTCGGCGCTGGCGAAGGTTGCGCTGCCGTTCAGCTTCGACG
Source organism: Bradyrhizobium sp. SHOUNA76 (assembly GCF_023006445.1). Classification (NCBI taxonomy): domain Bacteria; kingdom Pseudomonadati; phylum Pseudomonadota; class Alphaproteobacteria; order Hyphomicrobiales; family Nitrobacteraceae; genus Bradyrhizobium; species Bradyrhizobium sp. SHOUNA76. Next base: position 3,542 of record NZ_JALBHA010000139.1, on the reverse strand, counting down.
GATCGACATCCGGCCGCTTGGCGAGATCGGCGAACGAGATCGAACGGTCGGTGCCGGCGATGCGCACCACCCCTTCCGAGATTTCGAGGTCGCCGGCGCCGGCCTCCAGCGCCTGCGCCGCAATTTCCTTCAGCTTTTGTCCGAGCTCCCGCGTCGCACGCTCGACGCTGACGCCGCCGGAGGGGATCGAGGCCGAGCCGCCGGTGCCGAGGCCCGTGGCAATCTCGTCGGTATCGCCCTGGCGGACGTGGACCCGTTCCGGCGCGACGCCGAACTGCTCGGCGACGATCTGGGCATAGGCGGTCTGGTGGCCCTGCCCGCTCGACTGTGTGCCGATCAGCACGGTGACGTCGCCGTTGGGATCGAGGCGGACATTGGCTGTCTCCTCACCCATCACGCCGCAGATCTCGACATAGCTCGCCAGCCCAATGCCGCGGATCAAGCCGCCCTTCTTGGCCGCCTTGGCGCGCTTGGGAAACTCCTTCCATTCCGCGATCTCCATCGCGCGCTTGAGATGCGCGGCGAAGTCGCCGGAATCATAGACCTTGCCCGTGGCCGTCTTGTAGGGCAGCGCCTTCGGCGGGATGAAGTTCTTGCGGCGGATCGCATCCGGCGTCGTGTCGAGTTTTCGCGCGCAGGCGTCGACAAGGCGCTCGATGACATAGGCGGCCTCGGGGCGGCCCGCACCGCGATAGGCGTCCACCGGCACGCTGTGCGTAAAGATCGTGCGCACCCGGCAATGGAAGGCCTGGATGTCATAGAGGCCCGGCAGCATGCCGGCGCCGCCATGGGGAATGTAGGGGCCGAAGGTCGACAGATACGCGCCCATGTCGCCCATCAGGTCGCAATCCATCGCGAGGAACTTGCCGTCTTCAGTCAGCGCCATCTTCGCGGTGGTGACGTTGTCGCGGCCCTGCGCATCGCCCAGGAAATGCTCGGAACGGTCGGCCGCCCACTTCACCGCCTTCTTCAGCTTGCGCGCTGCGACCGCCAACAGGGCGTATTCCCGATAGGGAAACAGCTTTGTGCCGAACCCGCCGCCGACATCGGGGCAGATCACCCGCATCTTGTCGGTGGGGATGTTGAGCACGTTCTGGCAGAGGATGTCGCGCAGGCGGTGGCTGCCCTGGCTGCCGACCGTCAGCGTCAGATGGTCACGCTTGGCATCGTATTCACAGACCGCGGCGCGCGTCTCCATGAAGCTCGCGACCACGCGCGGATTGACGATGGAGATTTCGGCGACCGCATGCGCCTTGGCGAAGGCGGCTTCGGTCGCCGCCTTGTCGCCGATCGAGACGTCGAACAGCACGTTGCCGGCCTTGTCGGGCCACACCTGCGGTGCGCCCTTCTTCACGGCGTTGACGACGCCGGTCACTGACGGCAGCGGCGACCATTTGACGTCGATCGCCTCGATCGCGTCACGGGCCTGATCGATGGTCTCGGCGACGACGAAGGCGATGGAATCGCCGACATGGCGCACCTCGTCCTTGGCCAGGATCGGGTATGGCGGGCCGGTGAACGGATCGGTCTCGAGATTGAACAGGCACGGCAGATTGCCGAGATCCCTCACGTCATCGGCGGTCAGGATCAGCGCGACGCCGGGAAGCCCGCGGGCACGACTCACATCGATGGTGTATTTGGCATGCGCGTGCGGCGAACGGAGCATCAGGCAGCGCAGCGCAGCCTGCGGCGCGTAATCGTCGGTATAGCGGCCCTTGCCGCGGATGAGCGCGTCATCCTCCTTGCGCAGCACGCTTTGGCCAACGCCGAACTTGATGGGAGCCGCCATTTTATTGTCCCGTCCTATGGTTGTTTTGCCGGCATATTGCCGTGGAAAAAGTGGCAAGGCAAATGGGTTTGGGCGGGCCGCTCCCATGGAGATGATGATTTGAGGCCGCCCTCGCCGGTTCTGGGGCAACCATGCCGCGCAGCCGCGCCAGACCCGCGTCAATGGCTGAATTTCCTGACCATCAGGTACTTGTCATACGTGACGTCACCTATGCGGACGGCAGCGGGATCGGTGCCGTAGACCTCGAACCCGTTGCGCTCATAGGTCCTGATTGCAGCGGTTGCGTCGAGCAGGACGGCAAGATGCACCTGTTCGACGCATGCCTCGGCGTGGGCAAGAAGCTCCTTGATGAGCCGATCTCCAACTCCTTGACCTCGGCCATCTTCCCTCACGTAAACCGTGAAGATATGACCCCTGTGCCGCGATCGCCGATCTGGCGACAAGTAGAAGCCGGCGACTCCGATCAGATGTCCGCGCGCAAAGGCGCCAAGGATCGCTCCGCTCAGCCAATGGCGATAGGCCGCCAGCATCGCCTCGCCGCCCTCATCCTCTTCCCGAGAACCAAAGGTTTGAGGGTGTGCCTGAAGCGCCTCCGCGCGAATGTCGCGGAAGAGATCGAGATCGTCGACAGTCAATCGTCGGATGTCCACGTCCGCCTGGGCGCGGGCCTCATGCGATGTCATGATCGCCTCCTCTCCCTGTCGCAGCGAAGTCCGCTGGGATTGCGGTCGTCACATCCCACCACGGCCCCACAGAGTCCGCGCATTGTCTCTCAACCTATCAAGGGCGCGTTCAGGCGCGATGCTGTCGATCTCGCCGCGCGACAAGCCGATGTCCGTCAGCTCCCTGTCGCTCAGGTCCTGCAAGGTGACCTGTGCACGCGGCCACCGCTCCTGAAACGCACGCCAGTATCGTCTGAGCAGGCTCAAGACGATGGAGAGGTCGGGTCGAAGTCTCGCGGCATCGCCCTCTGGCGCGGCCGTAATGTTCGTCTGTTGGGGTGGCATGGGATGCTCCTGCTGTTGTGCCGGCAGGGAGCGTGGCCAAAGAAAAGGCCCCGTCCGATGCCGGCGGGGCCTGGTGGAAAAGATGTCGTCGTCGAATTCCTAGCGCACGACTCCTCCCACGGCCCAGCCGAAGCGGGTCATGTGGTTGCGGTTGACGATGCGCGAGCATTTGATCATGAGGCATCGATACCACGGCGATTGCACAAAATCAAGAGATGCGCAGATGCTGTTTGCATCCTGGAGGCGAGCGCACTGCTCGCCTAGCCGCGCACCAGCGAGACCAGCCACTTGCGGCCGAACAAAACGAGGATCGCGAGCGCATAGACGATCGTGCCGCCGGCGGCGAGCAGCACCAGCGTCACCTCGTCACGGAAATGCATCGAGCCTAACAAGGGGCCGCTGAAGCGCGCGATCAGCCAGAACGCAACCGCAAGAATGATGCCAGTCAGCAGGAATTTGCCGAGCGACATCAGCCAGGCGCGGTCCAGCACGAGAAAGCCTCGCCGCACCGCGAAGAAGAGCACCAGCAAGAGATTGGTCCAGACCCCGACGGCGGTTGCGAGCGCGAGGCCGATCTGGGCGAGCGATCCCATCAGGGCGAGCTTCAGCGCGACGTTGACCGCAATGCCGGTCAGCGACGCCCGCACCGGCGTTGCGGTGTCCTTGCGCGCATAGAAGGTCGCGACCGCGCTGCGGATCAGCACGAAGGGGATCAGACCGATGGCGTAGGCCGCGAGCGTGGCGCC
>NZ_JALBHA010000138.1:0-12905 GCF_023006445.1 Bradyrhizobium sp. SHOUNA76 | reverse complement strand
CCGCGTGGCGATCGGACAGGCGCCCGGCGATCGGCGCCATGATGCCGACCACCAGCGGCCAGGGCGTCATGAAGAAGCCGGTCTCGACCTGCGAGCGGCCGAGCACGTCCTCGAAATAGAACGGCAGCGAGACGAAGGCGAGGCCCTGCACCGCGAACGAGCACACGGCGGTCGCCGCCGACAGCGCGAACATCGGCCGGCTGAACAGGTCGATCGGCAGCATCGGCGCGGGATGGTCGGCATGGCGGCGCGTCAGGATGAAGCCGAGCGCGAGCGCCGAGACCAACTCGATTCCCACGACCACCGGCGACAGATTATGCGCGGCGCTGCCGATGCCGGTGATGAACAGGCCGAGGCAGGCCGACGCCAGGATCGCGCCGAGAAAGTCAAAACCGTGATCGGCGCGCGGCGTTCTCGGCAGCATCGCAAAGCCGATGCCGATCGCGACCAGGCCGAAGGGGATGTTGACGGCGAACAGCCACGGCCACGGGCCGAGCGCGAGGATGGCGGAGGCGATCGAGGGTCCGAAGGTGAAGGCGGTCGCGACCACCAGCGCGTTGTGGCCGAAGCCGCGGCCCTGCATTCTTCCGGGATAGACGAAGCGCACCAGCGCCGTGTTGACGCTCATGATGCCGCTGGCACCCAGGCCCTGCAGCGTGCGCGCGACCAGCAGGCTGTCCAGCGACCACGCCACCGCGCAGAACAGCGAGGCGATGGTGAACAGGATCAGGCCGCCGAGATAGATGCGCTGGTGCCCGACGATCTCGCCAAGCGCCCCGAGCGGCAGCAGCGTCGCCACCAGCGCGATCTGGTAGACGTTGACCACCCAGACCGACTGCTCCGGACTGACATGCAGATCGGCGGCAATGGCAGGCAGGGCGATGTTGGCGATCGCGGTATCGAGCGAGGCCATCGCCAACGCGGTGAAGATCGCGGCGATCGCCCAGCGCCGCTGCGCGGCCGGGAGGCCATCGGCGATAGGGTGGTCGGGCTCGCGCGCTGCGGCAGGTAACGTGATTGTCATTGCGTTGTTGTCATTGCCTCAGCGCGGTGCTTCGGCGGCGTGGCCGAAAGGGACTTTCGGCATGTACTACGCCCACGCCGTCTGCCACAGACACACGCGTGCATGCAGTGTATGCGCACCGCCCGGGCTGGAGGCTCCGACAAAAAGTGCGAAAACAACCCCATGCACAGTAGAGATGGGCTTGATCAATAAGGGGTTTTCAATCTGCAACGGGACAACGTCCGCCGTTGCGACGACGTTGACACGTCGGGGCAAAACACCCGCAAGAGGTTATGCTGACGACGACGCCCAGGAAGACGTGGACGCGCGCCTCTCACGAGCACGATTGGCCGCCTTTGAAGGAAAGGTGGATGCCAGGTGCGCTGTCGCCGACATTGCTGCCGGTGCCTCACCAGCTATGGCTCGCCTCCTGCACCGTATTGCCTTCGATTGAGCAGGCGAGCCCAGGCTGACGAAATCGGCGTTCAGCTACACCGTCAGGCGGGTATAGCAGCGTGAGCAGGCGGAAATCGCGCCCGGAGATCGGGTAGTCCCGAATGACGAATTGCGCGAGGTCGCGGCATGCGGCCTGGTAAGAAACCGGCGGAATAGGTGACTTGGAGACCAACGCTCGTGGTTAAAAACCGTCACTCGAATACAAGCCCCAACGCCAACCACGTCGCAAGAGACAGGCAGACGCCAATTCCCAAATAGGGCAATGCAAGGCGCATCGGTCACTCCTCTACTCCGAGACGCTGCGAAAACGCCGTCAGCTTCGCATGTTCGCCGAGCCCCGCCCATATTCCATACGATGTACGAGCTTTGGTTTAGCGCGGACGGCTACGGACCCGACTGCGCAATGAAGACGACGCCAACAGGAAGCAAAACGCGCCTGATTCGGCGACCGGCATACCGTATCAGGCTGATTTAATTTGACTTCACATTTAGTCTTAATTATATAATTATATAACTCATTAAATTATTTAATTTTGAGACAGATGTCTGCCAAGTCATTTCGATCTAAGGATTTTCTTCAATGCCGAGCTACGAAACAGGCGGAGCAATCGCGCCGCTCTAGCCGTTATCTGAAGAGGCGTGATCGATGCGCCGACCAATTGATACTGCGCCCAGGGACGGAGAAGACATCTGGGTGGAAGATGCGACCGGGGCTGTTGACGTCGCCCGCTGGTCGCCTCAAGCGGGCAAATGGGTCTCCAAAGACGGCGCTCCAATCAACGCCGAGCCGACCCATTGGTATCCCGTAACTGAGGACATTGACGCAGAGGGAGAACCGTTGGGCAAGCCGTTCGCAGCGGCTGTCATTCTGCTTCCCGCGATCCTGATTGGAGCGGCCTTTCTGGGTGTGTTCGACACTTTCGGCGCACGAACGATTCCGGAAATGACGCAAATCGGCGCCGAGAACGCCGGCAGCTTCGACCAACGGCTGGAAATAGGGGCGGGGTCGCAATCGCTCCTTCAGCGCGAAGCGAGCGGAGCCGTGACGCACGCGGTGCCGGCAGGCATGGTGCAGCCTGAGCCATGGCCCGATCGAGATGCTTTGCACAGTAATGTGCGCGGCAGTGAACTGGACGGGGCGCGCAGGGAACTTGAGGAGGCGGTCCAGCACGCGGACGCGGCAAAAATTGCGGCGGACGAGTTGCGGCAGTCGCTGCAACAGGAGCAAGCGCGCAGCGCTGCGCTTGCGAACGAAGTTGTCGAATTCCGCCGCGAGATCGATGCCCGTGACGCAGGATCGCGGAAGGCGGAGGATGTGGCCGCGCAGCAGAGAGAGGCGGCGCAGCGGGAAATCGCAGAACTCGAGCAGTCTCTGCAGCGCGAGCGGGAAAATAGCGCCGTCCGCGCGAGGCAGGTGAACGCCGCTCAGGCAGCTGCGGCGAGCGCGGAGCAGGAACGCCACGAGGCGCAGTCGCGCGCCGCCGCGCTCGCGAGCGAACTCGCCGGAATACCTCGCCGTTTGCTTATGGCGGAAGCTGCGACCGCGGAGCAAAGCCAGGCGGCAGGGCTGGAGATTGCGGAACTGCGGCAGTCCCTGCAGCAAGAGCAGGAAAAGAACGCCGTTCTCGTCACGGAGGCCAAAGCAGCGCAGGCCGCAGCTGCCAATGCCGATCAACAACGCCGCGCGCTCGAAGAGGCTCAGGCGCATGCCGCTGCGCTGGAGAGCGAACTTGCCCAACTGCGCCGTGAGATCGAAACCCGCAACGTGCAACTGCGCGAGGCCGAAAATGCGGCCTGGCAGCAGAGACAGACAGCGAAACGGGAGATCAGTGAACTGCGGCAGTCGCTGCAACAGGAGCTGAGCAAGACTCAGGCCCGCGAGAAAGATCGTGCACCGGGGTGGCGCTCCACCGGTGAGCGCGTCCTCGCCGAGCAAGCAAATGACGCCCCGGTCTTGCCGGCGAGGCGGAGCGTGGAAGTGGCGGAGCCACCGACCGCCGCGGTCCAGAGCGAGGCGGAGGCCCGTTTGATCCCGCGTGCCAGGGCGCTGCTCGATCAGGGAAATATTGGTGCAGCACGCATTGTCCTCGAGCTTGCAGCTGAGAAAAACATTGCGCAGGCAAGTTTCATGCTCGCCGAGACCTATGATCCGGCGGTTCTATCCGCCTGGGGTACTTATGGAACGCGCGGCGAAGCGGCCAAGGCGCGAGAACTCTACGCGAAGGCACACAGGGGCGGTATTCGCGAAGCGAAGGAACGGCTGGATGCGTTGCGACCCTGAGAATGGGCTTCTTGCAGTCCGAGGTACGAAAGCTCGCGGTGGCTGAGCCGGAAGGGAACCACATGAACAAGGCGCCAAAGTCACGCTCGTTGCTCCTGCTCTTGGTGCCGGTCGCGATGATGCTTCAAACGGCCTGCCTGGAAGCGCAAACGGCGAGAAATGCCAAGGCCGATGCACAACTCGTCCGACCGCTCCCGAAAGAGAACGAAAAAGACCGGATGAACGCCTGGACGGTCGGGCTCGCCGGGGGCCTGCTCGAGGGCGCGCCGATCCGCCTCGCCGCAGAAATGGCTCGCGTCGTCGACGACGGAGCAGACCTGCATCTCCTGCCGATCGTCACCCGGGGGGCGACCGACAATCTGAACGCGCTGCTCTATTTGCGCGGCGTCGATACTGCCATCATCAATTCCGACGCGCTCGAGGAGTATAAGGTTCAGGCGCCGCAGATCCGAAGCCGCATCACCTATCTGCTCAATCTCTTCCCATCCGAGCTGCACATTTTTGTGCGGCCTGAAATCACAAGCCTGCAGGATCTTGTCGGCAAGAGGGTGAACTTCAACACCCTGGGTACCGCGGCCGCCTATTCAGGCCCACTGATCTTCAGCCGCCTCGGGATCGATGTCGACAAGACGTTCATTCCGCATCAGGTTGCCCTGGAACAGATGCGAAAAGGCGAAATGTCGGCCGTGGTGTTCATCACGTCGAAACCCGTCGACGCCTTCGTAAAGGGCCGCTGGGAGGCTGGATTCAAGTTCCTCCCGATCCATTACGACAAGAAGTTCGAGGACTATTATCTGCCCGCGACCTTGGACGCCAATGAGTATCCCAATCTGATCAAGCAGGGTGAGCGGGTCTCGACCATCGCGGTCCCGACAGCGCTTGTCGCTTTCAACTGGCCGCTACGCTCCAATCGCTACCAACGCGTGGCTCGCCTTGTCGAGTACCTGTTCTCGCGCATCGACCGCCTGCAGGCACCAGGCTTCGATCCGAAATGGCAGTCGATCAATCTTGCGGCATCCGTCCCGGGGCTCACCCGCTTCCAAGCGGCGCAGGAATGGCTGGATCGCAAAGCGCGCAGCGTACAGGCGAGGCCATGAAGACTGCCGCTCCTCCACTCGCTGTCGCCTTCAACGTCGCCTGCAGTATCGCCTACGCGCAAAGTACGAGCGGTCCCATGGAAACACTTAGGGCTTGTTCGGCGATGGAGGGACAAGCCCGGCTGGAATGTCTGCAAGACTTATCGCGCAAGATTCCACCGTCCAGTCGGGGTAGCCAGGATGCAGGCTGGATCGTCAGCGAGACGACTTCGCCCGTGGATTATCTGCCGGTCGTCATCGCCACCGCCACTTCCGTCGGCAGCTCGGATGGCGCCGCGCTGCAACTCGCAATCCACTGCCGCAGAGGCCGCACGGAAGTCATAGTCGCCGGACCGGCGCTGTCACGCAGCGCCAACGAATACGTCATCTCCTTTCGGCTGAATGCGGATACGCCAATGCAATTCGCAGCGGCGTCGCCGTCATTCGGCTCCGGCGTCGCTTTCGGGGGCGACGTCGTAAAGTTGTTAAGCTCATTACCCGACGACGGTCACATCGTTGTGAGCCTTTTCACCCGCACTGGCCCGGTGCAAGACGGACAATTCCTGCTCAGCGGATTCGAAAACGTGCGCAAGAAAATGGCGGCTGCATGCAAATGGCCACATGCCGTCGCCAGACCGGGTAGGTGATGGTCAGGGAGTTGGAGACACGAGATGATGAATCCAAAATTGGCGATGGCAGTCATCAGCGGCTTGACGATGCTGCTTCTGGTCGGACCGGGCGCGCAGGCGCAGCAGGAAAACCAGTGGATCCCGCAGGCGCGCGAGAAGAGTCAAGCGAGCAACCCGAAGCATCCGGGTGGACAGAAGCAGGTGAGCAAGCCGCGACAGAATCACGCGATCAAGCGGGATTCTCCGAACAACACGAAGATGGCTCAGGCTACAAAAACCGAGAGCGCGAAAAAGCCGCATCGGCTGGTGCTGCAGGTCAATTCCAACGAGCCTGCGATGATGAACCTCACACTCAACAATGCGAGCAACGTCGCGCAATATTATCGCGATCTCGGTGAGCCAGTGTCGATCGAGGTCGTCACCTTTGGTCCCGGCCTTCACATGCTGCGCGATGACACCTCGCCGGTAAAGCCGCGCATCGAGGTGCTCGCGATGAGCCATCCCGAAATCTCGTTCACGGCTTGCGGCAACACGCAGGAAAACATGCGTAAGGCGGAGAACAAGGACATAAGCCTGATTCCACAGGCCACGATTGTCAAATCCGGCGTCGTCCGGGTCATGGAGCTGCAGGAGCAGGGCTGGAGCTACGTCAAACCGTGAGGTCCGGCGGAGAGGCTGGACATCGCGTGCGCTCGCGGGCGGTGGATTCAGGAGGCCAACCCTAGAACTGATACCGCCTCAGCCCCATCCACCTGGATCAAGGTGCGGATTCGGGAAAATGACGGCCCGCCTACCCAATTGGAGCAGCGGATGGGAAGCCACGCCTAAATCAGATCGCGCCTCGTTGACGGCCGCGACTGAGGCGGGGCGAACCTCCGCCATTCGTCGACTGGTGCAGTCGAGCACCGTCATCGCGATTGCAGGCTCTGCTCTCTATTTTCCGGCCCGCGAAGCGCATCTGGATTCACCGTCCGCTCCCTCGGAGGCGCCGATGACGCTTTGCCGGAATGGTCGATCGGCAGGCTGCGGTTCCGACAGTTCCTGGCAATACATCCGGTCGATGTTGTGCTGCATGAGCGCATAACAATCGCATGCGACCCTCTCGAGCCGTGCCCGATCGATCTCTATAAACCCCCGCCTGTCGGACGGGACGGCGCCGGCCTCGCGCAGCTTGCTCATCGTCAGAGTCACTGTCGTTCGCCGCACCCCAAGCAGTTGCGCAAGCGCCTCCTGCGTCACCGGAAGGAGGTCGTTGGGAACGCGGTCGTGAAGCTGCAGGAGCCAGCGCGCCATGCGGCCATCCACCCGGTGCAGCGCGTTGCAAGCGGCGACGTGCTGGAGCTGCAATAACACGGCGCGGGCGTGGACCTGCACGACATTCCTGATGGCTGTACTTTGCGCATAGGCAGCCCTGAATTTGGCGGCGGAAATCATCGACGCCGTGCCGGCCATGCGAGCAATCGCGGTCACGGATGAAAGCGCCGGGCCGAGCACGGAAAACGAGGCCAAAGCGCCTTCCCGTCCCATCAGGGTGGTTGCGACCGATTGCCCGTCCGGCATATCGAGCATGAATGCGATTGCGCCGCTATGAGGAAAATAAACCGGGTCGAGCTCATCGCCCGATCGCACCAGGACGGCATCGGTTTCGAACGAGACTTTCTGGAAATACGGCGTGAGCAAGCCGAGATCCGCAGGCGGCAATGCCGCCAGTAGCCGATTGCCGATTCCCGTGCGGTGAACGGTCACGATGCTCTCTCGTGAACGCGCACCCAACGAACGACGATATCCATTTATTTCATTCACCATGATTATCCGAAATACGAACTGCCCCAAGGAAAACTATCCAAACAGAGGCATCAGTCGAGATCAAGCGCGGAGAACTGCGGAGAAGCGCTTGCTGCTGTTCTCGCAAAGGCAGGCTCTTGCATACATCATACTATTTAGGTCCCTGCCCATCAGGGGCTCTGGCAATGGAGCCTGTAAGATGGGGAGAGCGCTTGCGAAACCCATCATGGTTCACCTTGGATGCTGTCGAAAAGGCCGGCCGCAACACTCACGCCTTGTGATACCGAACGCATTCCGTGAATTGCTAGAACTGATACCGCCTCAACCCGCCATCCACGGGGATCACCGTGCCCGTGATGTAGCGCGCCACCGGTGAGGCCAGAAACACCGCGAGTGCGGCAAGGTCTTCCGGCTCGCCCCAATAGCCGACCGGGATCTCTTCCTCGGCAAAGCGCTCGCGATAATCGGGCGCGTAGTTGCGGCGGATCTGCTCGCTCATGATGCGGCCGGGCGGAATGCAGTTGATGGTGATGCCGTGCTCGCCGATCTCGCGGGACAGGCCCTTGGCCCAGGCGTGCACGGCGGCCTTGGCGGCAAAGGCTGCGTTCAGGCCTTCCGGCTCGGACTTGCCGGTGATGTTGACGATGCGGCCCCATTTGCGTTCGATCATCTGCGGCAGCAGCGCATGCGCGATGCGGCGGTAGCTGGTGAAGTTCAGCGCGATCGCCTCGTCCCATTTGCTGTCGGGCGCATCGACCGGCAGCGGCCGGCTGCCGCCGGCATTGTTGATGAGGATGCCGACATGGCCGAGCTCTTTGAGCGCAAAGGCCGCGATCCTCTCCGCCGCGTCCTTGGCCATCACGTCCTGCTCGAACGGCGTGATCAGACCGAAGCCTTCCTCCTTCGCCAGCTCTGCAAGCAGATCGGTACGCCGTGCCACGCCGACGACGCGCACGCCTTCGGCGGCGAGGCCCTTGGCGATGGCGCGGCCGATGCCGATGCTCGCTCCGGTGACAACAGCGGTTTTCGATTTGAGCCCGAGGTCCATGGTCACACGCTCTCTTATTTGCTTTTGCTTGTTGCTGTTCGTTTCCTGTCCTGTCCCGGTCGGGGGTGATTTGCCCAACGGGGATGAGCAGTGGTAACCAAGAGCCTTGGCCAAGGAAACATCAAAAAGAAAAGGGGCGGGCGATGGTCTGGGATCCGCAGCAATACTTAAAATTCTCCGGCCACCGGCTCCGGCCCGCCGTCGACCTGTTGATGCGGATTCCGGATATGGCTCCGCATGCGATCGCCGATCTCGGGGCGGGCGCGGGCAACGTAACGAAGCTGATCAAGGAGCGCTGGCCGGATGCAAGCGTGACCGGCGTCGAGGGTTCGGCCGAGATGGTCGCGGCCGGGCGCAAGGCCGCGCCGGATGTGGAATGGTCGCACGAAGACCTCGGCCATTGGCGCCCCGCCAGACAATACGACTTGATTTATTCCAATGCCGCACTGCACTGGCTGCCCGATCATGCGGCGCTGTTTCCGGCGCTGATGGAGAAGGTGACGCCTGGCGGCATGCTTGCCGTGCAGATGCCGCGCAATTTTACCGCGCCCTCGCATGTGCTGATCGGCGAGACCGCGCTCGATGGTCCGTGGCGGTCCAAGGTCGAGCATCTCGTCACGCCGCCGCCGGTCGAGGGGCCGGCCTTCTATCACGATCTTCTCGCGCCGATGTCGGCCAACATCGACATCTGGGAGACCGAATATCTGCAAGTGCTCGAAGGCGAGAACCCCGTCAAGGAATGGACCAAGGGGACCTGGCTGACGCGCTATCTCGACGTGCTCGCAGGCGACGAGAAGATCGCGTTCGAAGCCGCCTATGGCGCGCGCATTGCGAGGGCCTATCCGAAGAATGCGGCGGGGCAGACCCTGTTCCCGTTCCGCCGTCTCTTCGTGGTTGCCCAGCGCAAGAGGTGATGCACTGCCGCAATGCGACATAAGCGCTCGTTCCCCTGGACGGGCGCAGGGGCCGGGTTGCGTAGACCGCACTCGTCAAGCTAGCTTGGCTGCGGCAAATTGGGCTTAGGTCTAGTTGTTCGGCTTGCGGATTGCTGCCACTACTGACCTGCAAAACAAGAAGAGCCCGATTTTCGAGGTTGTTGGGGAGGCCTTCATGCGCAAACTGCTTCTCGCGGTCGCGGCGGCCGCGCTCGTTCTGGCCCCTGTTGTTGCGCAAGCCCAAACTCCGATCGTCATCAAGTTCAGCCACGTCGTCGCCAACGACACCCCGAAGGGGAAGGGTGCGCTGAAGTTCAAGGAGCTCGCCGAGAAGTACACCGACGGCAAGGTCAAGGTCGAAGTCTACCCGAACTCCACACTCTACAAGGACAAGGAGGAGATCGAGGCGCTCCAGCTCGGCTCGGTGCACATGCTCGCGCCCTCGACCGCGAAATTCGCGCCGCTCGGCATCAAGGAATTCGAGGCGCTCGACCTGCCCTGGCTGTTCAAGGACGACCAGACCTATGCCACCGCGATCAAGGGCACGATCGGCAAGTGGCTGTTCCAGAAGCTCGAGGCCAAGGGCATCACCGGGCTCGCTTACTGGGACAACGGCTTCCACATGGTCTCCTCGAATCGTCCGTTGATAAAACCGACGGATTTCCAGGGCCTGAAGTTCCGCATCTCGGGATCCAAGGTCGCCGACCAGTATTTCCGCCTGGTCGGCACGATCCCGCAGATCATGGCGTTCTCCGAAGTCTACCAGGCGCTGCAGACCGGCGTGGTCGACGGGTGCGAGAACACGGCATCGAACTATTTGACGCAGAAGTTCTACGAAGTGCAAAAGGACATCACCGTGTCCTATCATGCGCACCTGCAATATGCCGTCATCGTCAATTCAAAGTTCTGGTCCGGCCTGCCGCCCGATATTCGCACCCAACTCGACAGGGCAATGACCGAGGCGACCGACTACACCAACTCGATCGCACGCCAGGAGAACGAGGACGCGCTGGCCGAGATCAAGAAGACCGGCAAGACCAATCTGCATGTGCTCACCGGCGCCGATCGCAAGGCGTGGCAGGAGGCGATGCAGCCGACCTACAAATGGGCGAAGGGCAGGGTCGGGCAAGAGGTGCTCGATCTCATCGCCAAGGAACTCGACGTCAAGATGAACTGACGGCCGGGCCCAATAAGAACAATAGCAACGGTCGGGGGTGATCGCACGCCCGGCCGTTTCGCATCCGAACAGACGAGCCAATGCTGGGGGGACCAAGTTGCTGCGTGTGCTGAATCGTTTTCTCGATCATCTCGAGGAATGGCTGATCGCGACGATGATCGCGGCTGCGACGTCGCTCATCTTCGTCGCCGTGCTGCACCGTTACGGCGCCGGGCTGTCGATCGACATCGCCAAATGGGCGGAAGCCCGCAACCTGGCTTTCCTGGCCGTCCCGGCGCGCGCGGCTTTCGTCTGGCTTGCCGCGCTCGACTTGTCCTGGGCGCAGGAGCTCTGCATCTACATGTTCATCTGGATGGCGAAGTTCGGCGCCGCTTACGGCGTGCGGACCGGCATCCATGTCGGCGTCGACGTGCTCGTCAATATCCTTCCCGGCGGATCGCGCCGCCGCGTCATCACTTTCGGTCTTCTGTGCGGTGCGCTTTTCACCGCCATCGTCGCCTATTTCGGCGCCGCTTTCGTCGGCCAGATGTGGCAGACCGGCCAGCAGTCCAACGATTTGGAAGCGCCGATGTGGATGGTGTATCTCACCATCCCGCTCGGCTCCGGCTTGATGTGCTTCCGCTTCCTGCAGGTGGCCTGGTCGTTCTACCGCACCGGCGAGCTGCCGCATCACGACGTGGCCGGCGTCGAGGGTGTCGAGGCCGATCCGGTGCATCCGGCCCCGGTCACGCCCAGCCAGGTCGTCCGGGACGAGCGCAGCCCGCTCGGCTGGATCCTGATGCTGCTGCCGGTGTTGATCGTCGCAATATGCTTCGCGCATGCGGGCCACATCATCACCTTGCCGCAGGGCCTGCGCGTCCTCATCGTGTTCGCGCTTCTGCTCTCGTTGATGTTGACGGGCATGCCGATCTCGATCGCGCTTGGTCTCACCGTGCTCAGCTTCATGTTCACGCTCACCGACGTGCGAACGGAATCGGTGGCGCTGAAGCTGTTCACCGGCATCGAGAATTTCGAGATCATGGCGATCCCGTTCTTCATTCTCGCCGGCAACTTCCTGACCCATGGCGGGGTGGCGCGGCGGATGATCACCTTCGCAACCTCGCTGGTCGGCCATTGGTACGGCGGTCTCGCGCTCTCGGGGGTGGTCGCGTGCGCGTTGTTTGCCGCGATCTCCGGTTCCTCGCCGGCAACCGTGGTGGCGATCGGCTCGGTGATCCTGCCCGCGATGGTTGCGCAAGGCTTCCCGAAGCGGTTCGGCGCGGGCGTGATCACGACGTCGGGCTCGCTCGGAATTCTCATCCCGCCGTCGATCCCGATGGTTCTCTACGCCGTCTCGACCAACAGCTCGGTGGGCAAGCTCTTCATTGCCGGTATCGTGCCGGGACTCGCGCTCGCCTCGCTGCTTGGCGCCACGACGTTCTATCGGGCCTGGCGCAACGATTATCCGCGGATGCGCAAGGCCACCTTCCTCGAGCGCCTCGACGCTTTCCGCAAGTCGATCTGGGGCATCCTGCTGATCGTGATCGTGATCGGCGGAATCTACAGCGGCCTGTTCACGCCGACCGAAGCTGCCGCCGTCAGCGCGGTCTATGCCTTCATCGTCGCGGTGTTCATCTACAAGGACCTGAAGCTGCGGGACGTGCCGCGGGTGCTGCTGTCATCGGCGAATCTCTCGGCGATGCTGCTCTACATCATCACCAACGCGGTGCTGTTCTCGTTCCTGATGACCTACGAGAACGTGCCGCAAGCGCTCGCGCAATGGATGATCGACCTGGGCCTGGGGTGGATCGGCTTCCTGCTGCTCGTCAACCTGCTGCTGCTGGTCGCGGGCAACGTGATGGAGCCGTCCTCGATCATCCTGATCATGGCCCCGATCCTGTTTCCGGTCGCGGTCAAGCTCGGCATCGATCCCATCCATTTCGGCATCCTGATGACGGTCAACATGGAGGTCGGCCTGTGCCATCCGCCTGTCGGCCTCAATCTCTACGTTGCCTCCGGCATCGCCAAGATGGGGATCACCGAGCTCACGGTCGCGGTGTGGCCATGGCTGCTCACCATGCTGGGATTCCTGGTGGTCGTGACGTATTGGCCAGGCCTGTCGCTGTGGCTGCCGCGATTGTTGGGGATGTAGCTGCGGCAATCTTGACAGACGGGAACATGGCTAACGCGTGGTAAACGCGCGCTCAAATGTCACTGCTGCCAAGCGATGGTTGGCGCCATCACGACCTACGAGACGGGCGATAAGGTAACGGCCGGCTTGACGATCGCCGGCATCGTGATCGCCATTGTCCGTCCGTTCGAAATCATCGCATTCCGCCGCCGCCTCGCGCGGCCGCTGCAGCTTGCTCGGGCCGAAGCGGCGAGCTGGGAGCGGCGTTACATTGTCGACACCGTTGCGACGGCGTTGGTGCTCGGCGTGTTCGCCGCGCGCAGCATTGTGCTGGGCGATGCACTCTGCTCGGTGATGGCGATCGGGATCGGATTCGGCTTTGGCGCCGGCGTGGTGGCGCGGCTC
>NZ_JALBHA010000137.1:0-12951 GCF_023006445.1 Bradyrhizobium sp. SHOUNA76 | reverse complement strand
AAGCGACGCAGGGCTCAAGCGCGCAGCGCGCCGCGAACACGTCCAAGCCAGCCCGGATGCATTTGATCGACGCGGTGTGCCAGGCTGCGCCGCAGGAAGTGCAGCCGCCGCCGGACGTCCCAGCCGAGATCGTCACGAGACGTCAGCGCCTGACGGAAGCGCGCCATCTTCAGGGACTGCTGGTCCGCCGCGATCTTGTCGCGATCGGAATAGAACTGCGCAATCTTCTCCTGGCCCATACCGGCGGTCATGAGCCATCGCGGCGCATATTCGGTGCAAAGACGATCGACGTCCACCAGCAGGCGCGCGACGCCCGTGCCGGCCGCGGGGCAATTGGTCTGGAACGCATCGCCGATGAGCACGACGCCCGGCTGAAGATGTCCCTCGACGACCGTCAGATCCATCACCCAATTCTGGACCCGGTCGGTGACGCGGAAATCGCCGAGATAGGGTCGCAATCCCGGCAGCAGACGCAAGAGTGTCGCTTCCGGTTCGCGACGCAGCTCGCGCATGATCGGATCGGTCGGGTCGCGGAACATGAAGAGATTGGCCCGCATGCCGGCGCGAACGGGAAACAGGCTGAGATAATCGATGCCGTCTGCCGTGCGCTCGCCGTAGCAGGTCAACGCCTCGAAATCGAACGGGCGACCGTCCTTCCGGGCAATCGTGAAGCCGAACGACACCGAGTGGCGCTCGGCCAGCACGCGCCGCCTGATACCGAGTTTGTAGGCAAGAGCTGCCGCCATGCCCGTGGCCAGAACGACAAGGCGCGCGGTCAGGCGCCGCCCGGAGGCCAGCTCGAGATGCTGGACGCCGTCGCTGCAGCTGATCGCGGTGACCTCGTCGACGATCAGGCTGGATGGATCGGGGAGCTGGCTGCGCGCCATGGCAACGAGGTCGGCATATGGAAATCCATAGGCCTGGCCGACGCTGACATCGACCACCTTGCCTTCCCGGATGTTGAGCACCTGATCATATCGACAAGCGGCCTTCTCGAGCGCATCGAGGAAGCCCAGCTTGCGGAGCATCGCCAATTGATGGCCGCCGATCTTTTCGACCCGGAACTCGTCCGGATGGACCGCCCGCTTGTCGATCAGGGCGATGCGGTGCCCTGCCCGCGCCAGCACGGCCGCCGCGAGCGATCCCGCAAGTCCGCCACCGACGATCGCGATGTCCGCGACGGTTCTCGACGCGCCAGCTGTGGCGTTCGGCTCGGTCACAGTTCTATCCGCCGTCATGATCCAGGCTCCCACGGTCAACCAAAGTCGCACGTGCAATTCTCTGGCCTGATGTCGCATCGCAGGGCCGAACGCGATCATTTCTCGATATCGAGGTTAACGGGGCGGAGAGCCCGTCGACCTGACGATAGCCGGCACGCCTCTTGCTCTGGAATCTCCGTAAATTCCGGTTTCTGGCAGCTCAGTGGCCGATCCCGGCGAGCCAGCCCGCATTCAAACGGCTGATCTCGCCTTCGGTCCGGGCCAGGCCTTGCTTGATTTGAGACAATGAGGACGACGATGTTTCACAGTGAAGCAACCGGAATAGCCGCGATGTCGTCGCCGCCGGCAGGATGCTGCATTCCGCCCATTAACACTCGCGGTTTTTCGGCATGCTAGGTTGCCGCCGATATCGGAACATGTCTCTTCAGGAGAGAGCAGCTCCTTAAAATTCCATGATCGGATCCATCCTCCAGTTCCTGCGGCGTGACGTCACGCGCGGTGTCGTCGGGACCATCCTTCTCAAGGTTGGTAGCGGCGCGCTTGCGTTTGCGTTGTTCTCGCTGGCGGCACGAACGATGTCGCCCGATGGCTTCGGCATCTTTGCGACCTGGCTTTCGGTTGCCCAGATCGCCGCCGTCGTGGGACTGGTCGGCCAGGAATCCTTGCTGGTGCGCTTCCTGAACGAGTATCAGGTCGGCGACAGGCCGGACCTCACCAAAGGTGTCCTCCTGTCGAGCTTCAAGATTGCCTCGGTCGCAATGCTGATCGTGATCGCCGGGATCGCCATCGTGGCGAACATGAGAGGCGATTGGTGGCTGCTCATCCTTGCGGTGTCGGCCTATACGGCCGTGAATGCCGGAGTGATGCTGGGCAGCCAGGTCGCACGCTCGCTCGTCAGCATCCTCATGGGCGAGGGAAATCGCGAGTTCTTCTGGCGGGTCATCGTCGTCCTTTTTCTGCTCGCCATGCTGTTTGGCCATCGGCAACTCGATCCCGCCGAGCTGATCGCGGTGATGACAATTGCCATGTCGGTCGGCCTGGTTGCGCAGATCATTTCGATCGCGCGGGTGCTGCCGGATCTGCGCGGCACGGCGGCGCGCTCCGAAACGTCCCGCTGGCGGTCGAGCGCCCTTCACTTCTGGCTCGCCTCCATCCTTGAAGTCGCAAACCAGTATTTCGACGTCATCCTGGTCTACTGGATGCTGGATCCGGCGACGGCCGGTATCTACTTTGCCGCCTCGCGCCTCGCCAACATCTTCGCCATGGTGTCCGCGGCGTTGTACACTTTCGGCGCGCGCCGGCTTCCCTCGCTGTATTTCAGCAAGAACCATCGGGAGTTCGAGCGAACCTTGCGGTTGATGGCGGAAGTGACCGCGCTTTGCGTGGCCGCCGGGCTCGCCACGGTCTGGATCGGCGGCCCCTATCTCCTCAACCTGTTCGGGCCCCATTTCACCGAGCAGCATTCGGTCTTGATCGTGCTTGCGATCGGAACGGCCATCCAGGCCGCGGGTGGCCCGTCTGCTGCGATCCTGCAGCTGACCGGCCATGAACGGATCTATGTTCCCGTCGTTGCCGCCAACGTCGCGCTGCGGCTCGCGGGATTTCTCATCCTCATTCCCTGGCTCGGCGTGCTCGGCGCGGCGGTCTCGGCCACAGTCTCGCTGGCGCTCGCGACCATCGCCCTGAACGTGCTCTGCCGCCGGCGCACAGGGGTGGACCCTTCGATCCTCGTGCTTTTGCGCTTCAGCGCCATAAAACGCGGCAATTATGCAGTCGGCAGCGCCGACTCCCGTGACTAGGCGTCAAGCGCGCGGTCGCTCAGTGGATCATCGTCACGCGTTGCCGGTACGCCAACCGATTGGTTAACGCGCTGTCTGCGTACCATGCAGGAACCAGCGAAATGACCGCGCGAACAGCGCCGACAGCCGGGCCTCGCATTAACTCCGTTTGTTGCTAGTCGGTGTCCACACCATGGGTGCATGATAGGTACGGTGAAGATTTCGTTTCTCTAGCGGGTCGGGATCCGTGCTCCACTATCAGCCGAACAAGGAATTGGGCGAGACGACCGCGACAGCACCCGCGCGGCCAGACGGCGGCCGACCAAAGCTGCACGTGCTTCTCGCGCAAACCCAGGCCGAGAACGCCGGTGCTCAGGAGATCTCCAGGCTGCTCGGCGCTGGGCTGACCGCGCGCGGCTACCGGGTCACCAATCTGTTCTTCTTCCGCAAGTCGGATTCCTTCGACGAGCCGCCCGATACGCTCTATTGCGCGTCGAGCCGACCGGGCAATCCGGTGGCGCTGCTGCGGATGTTGTGGACGCTCGGCCGTCATATCAGGACGATCAGGCCCGACGCCGTGCTGACGTTCCAGCATTTCGGCAACGTCATCGGTGCCGGCGTGACGCGCCTCGTCAGCCGCGCACCTGTCATCGCCAACCAGGTTTCATCCGCGCTGGCGATGAGCCGGCCGGTCCGCACCGCCGACATCGTCATGGGCAGTGTCGGCTTCTTCGACCGCATCACGCTCAATTCGCAGGACATGGAGCGCGAGTATTCGCGCTACCCCGCGGCTTATCGTTCGCGCATGGTGCATGTGCCGCACGGCTTCGACGACAAGGCGCTGACCCTGTCGAAGGAGGCCGCGCGACAGAAGTTCAACCTGCCGCCGGATCGTGTCCTGCTCGGCTGCGCAGCAAGGCTGCATCCGCACAAG
Organism: Bradyrhizobium sp. SHOUNA76; assembly: GCF_023006445.1. Classification (NCBI taxonomy): domain Bacteria; kingdom Pseudomonadati; phylum Pseudomonadota; class Alphaproteobacteria; order Hyphomicrobiales; family Nitrobacteraceae; genus Bradyrhizobium; species Bradyrhizobium sp. SHOUNA76. The sequence goes on along the minus strand of NZ_JALBHA010000137.1, from coordinate 9,019 downwards.
CGGCTCGACATGGCGATACGTTTGCTGCCGGACCAACCGTCCTGGCATCTTGCGCTCGCCGGCCAGGGCGCCGACGAGGCTCGGCTGCGGCAGTTGGCCAGCGACTTGAAGGTATCGGACCGGCTGCACTTGCTCGGGGAAATCCCCCCCAGCCGAATGGCGGATTTTCTCGCCTGCCTGGACGTGTTTGTATTCCCGACGCAGGCGGAAACCTTCGGTCTGGCCGCGGTCGAGGCTGCTAACGCCGGTGTTCCCTCCGTCGTGACCGATCTTCCCGTCTTGCGCGAAGTGTTGTCTTACGAAGGAAAACCGACTGCACTCTTCGTCGATGCCTCCGATCATACGAAGCTCGCGGCAACCGTCTCCAGGCTGCTGATGGACCAGAATCTGAGCGCTGAACTGCGACAAAATGCCAAAGGCCTCAGGTTGCGCTATTCGGTAGATGCCATGGTGGAGGAATACGTTCGAATTCTCAGCCAGGTCACTTGACCTGATACGTTGGAATAGATGGGCTCGACATGATCATCGAGTTTCGCTGTGAACGTGAGCACGCGCGGCGCTGGATGGGCCGCGACATGCTGTCGATCGACGGCCAAAACGTTCCTGTGCAAATCGCGTGGGTGGCAACGGCCGAGCCGCGGCCCGCGGGTCTCAACGCACTGTTCGAGCTCGAACGCATGGTGTTGCACAAGGGCAAGCACAGCGGCGCCAACAGGCTGAACATCGCCCCGGAACGGACGCAGGTTCGCAACCAGACGGCCGACGTGATCGTCGACTTCACCGGCGGCGCGCGCGATCCGAACAGCTCCGCCCGGCTGTATCTCCGTCCGCTGTTCAATGGAGTTGCAGGCGAGAACGCCGCGCTCGCCGCCATTCTGGCCGGCGACCTGCCGGTGATCGACATCGTCAACGAGGTCGACGGTTCGGTCCTCGATCGTGGCCATCCATCCGGAGAAATTGCCGCAGGCCTCAGCGGCGCACTCGAGACCGTCATGGCGCGAACCCTGACCATGGTGGCGGCGATCCTGTCGGGACGGCCGCGCATCGTGCCGCAGTTGGCGCGCCGCGCTGGAAATGGCTCGTACCGCGCGCCCCTAGGCTACGTCACGCGCGGCCTTGCCGTCTCGATCGCCAAGGAGATCTATCGCCTCTGCTGCTATGCCCCGCATTGGCATATCGGATGGCGCTTCAATGACGGCGCGGGCGTCTGGCAGACCGGAGAACTATCGGGCCCAAGCTGGAACGTTCTGGAAGATCCCGGAAACCACTTCTACGCCGATCCTTTCCCCATCACGTGGCAGGGACGAACATTCGTCTTCTTCGAGGATCTCGATCACCGTGTCGGAAAAGGCATCATCTCGGCGATCGAGTTCAGTGACAGTGGACCGGTTGGCGAGGTCGTGCCGGTGCTGGAGGAGCCCTGGCACCTCTCCTATCCATTCCTTATCGAGGACGGTGGCGAGTTGTGGATGATCCCGGAGAGCTCGACTCACGGGGACGTCGCCCTCTACAAATGCGTCCGGTTCCCGGACAAATGGGAGCGACACACGACGCTCCTTTCGGGCCTCGAGCTCGCCGACGTCACGATCACACAGCACAACGGGCTGCATTATCTGTTCGGAGCCTGGCGCGACGGAACCGGCGGCTATTCGGATTCGCTGGCGATCTACTACGCCGATCGCCTGTTGGGCCCGTGGTTGCCCCATGCCAGCAATCCAGTCCTGATCGACCGCGCAAGCACGCGGCCGGCCGGGAATTTCGTCACGCTCCATGACAGATTGTGGCGCCCGATCCAGAACTGCACCGACGGATACGGCGCGGCGCTCGCGCTGGCGGAAGTGGTCGAACTGTCGCCGACCGCCTTCAAGCAGATCGTGCGCCATTCTCTGAGGCCGGGACCGCTATGGCCCGGCAGGAAGCTCCACACCCTGAACCGCTGCGGCCGGCTCGAGGTGATCGACGGATCGCGTGTCCAACCCAAGACCCGCGCCTTCGCGAGCAGACTTCCATCGGCGATTCAGTCTCCGCGCACCAGTTCATCCACGGCCAGTTGACGCCACCGGCGTGATGCAAAGTAGAGCCGCGCTGTCGCTCGCATCGCATCCGAGTGCGCGGGCAAGGACGTGCCCGATCGTTCCCGCCTGCGACGCGGCACCGCGCCAGGCCACGATCTGGTCGGGACGTATCAAAGCGAGATCGGCATCGTAGAGATCGCGCAAGGCTGCCGGCAGCGTGACGAGCTTCAAATCCACCCCGAGGGCGCGGACGGCGTCAGCGACGCCGGAATGAGCCAACGCGGCCTCGCCAAACTGGAGCAGCGTCCATTCGAACCCGAACAGGTCATACAAGGACACGCCGTCGTCCAGCCACGCATGCGGTGCGCGGCCGCCGGGACAGGCGCTGGGAACGTAGACGTTCGCAGCATCAGGCGGCGGCTGGCTGCCATCGGAGACGATGATCGGCGAGCCGTCGTAGCGCCCGCCGAAAGTCACACCGGGGATGTTGAACTCCGCACGGGCGTGCTGCTCGAGATAGACCCCTGCAATCCTTCGCGCCTCGCTGCCCTCGTCCGTGGCGTCTTCGATCTCCGGCGCCGGCGCGAACAGACCAAGGGAATCGGCAAAGCGCCGGGCATAGTCGGTGTTGCGGAGCGCGACCGGACGTCGCTCGATTTCGTAGCTGTCGAGCAGCGTTGCCGGGCTCAGACCCCTAACGACGCTTGCGAGCTTCCAGCCGAGATTGACCGCATCCTCGATCGCGGTGTTGTAGCCGAGCCCGCCGGTCGGCGTGAACAGATGCGCCGCGTCGCCGCCGAGAAAGACCCTGCCCCGTTGCATGCCGTCCGCGACCAGCGCGTGACCGGCGGTCCAGGTCAGGAAGGACAGCACCTCGCAGTCGATCGGCCCACCGCAGGCGCGCTGGAACGCAGCCCTGGCTTCGCTGATCGTGATCGCACTCTCGTCTTCGCCCGGTCGAAGCTGCGTGTGAAATGCGAATTCGTCGCGTCCGTTCACCGAGGCCATGAAGGCGCGGCGGTCGCCGTTGAAGCAATTGTACATCCACGCCCTGGCGTGCGGGATGCTCGCATAGAAGTCTGGCGAACGGAGATAGACCGCCAGCATGCGGCCACCCATGAAATCGCGTTGCGTTCCGGTCTCGCCGCCATAGACGATCCCGAGCGATTGACGAACCATCGAGCGCGGCCCGTCGGCGCCGACGAGGAAGCCGGCGCGAACCTGAAAATGGCTGCCATCATCGAGACATTCGATTTCGCCCACGATGCCGTCATCGCTTTCGGCGTAACTGATCAGCCGGTGGCCATAGTTGAGCTTGATGCCGGCAAGCCGTTCGGCATGGCGGCGCAGCACCGCCTCGACATACTTCTGCGACACCCGGTGCGGCAGCTCCGCCGCGCTCCAGGAGCCTGACATGCCCCTGATGAGCTCGCTGGCGCGCGCCGATGACGGCAACTGAAACCGCGCCAACTCGTAAGCCGCGTAGCGCGTGAAGTACGCAACGTCGGTCGGATAATCGGCGGGCAGTCCTTCGCGCCTGATCTCATCGGCAAATCCCAGCCGCCGATAATGCTCCATCGAGCGCGCCTGCGTCGCATTGGCTTGCGGATTGAACGCGGTGCCCGCCTTTTCGTCGACCAGGATCGCGGACACGCCGCGCCGGCCGAGCTCATTGGCCAGCATCAGCCCGCAGGGTCCCCCGCCCACGATGAGCACCGAGGCTGCTAGACCTGTTTCCAAGACGCTTCTCCCTACCAGCATTATCCTGCATGGTAAGGATACCTGACAATATCGTCAAGTTACCTGACTAACTGGCATCGTCGAGCGTGTCGAACTTCGCGCCGTAGAGCGCCAGCCCCTTCAGGATCGCCTCCATCGCGGCCTTGCCGAGCTCGGCACGCATCTCCTGCTCGGCGACATCGACCGCATCGCGGAAGGCATCGAGCCATTTGTGACCGGCCCGCGTGAACATGACAATGCGCGCACGACGGTCGGTCGGGTCCGCGATGCGATCGACGAGGCCGAGCTCCGCGCATTGATCGACCAGCTCGCCCATCGCCTGCTTGCTCATCGAGGCACGGCGGGCAAGCTCTGTGAGCCTCGTCCCCTCGACGTCGAGATTGCGGGTCAGGCTGACATGCGCAATGCGCGTCTCGTCGTGTCCCCGCTCGCTCATCAATTCGAGCACGCGGCCCTCGAAGCGCCGCACGGCGTTGTTGAGCAGGCGACCGATATTGGCATGCCGCCACGCGGTGCCGGATGAGATGCCGGCTGAGATGCCGGCTGTCTTGGCTTTCACGAGATCTGCTTCCGATTCGACCGATCGAGGTTGCGCAAAGCTAACACAACAGGCGGCCTGGCGCGCTCGGACAGCTGATCAGCGTGTGTTGGCGACTCTGGCGCCACGGACGGCGTGGATCGATACGCCGCCCGTCGTTTCGTGGCTCGATCACTCCCGGCTGCGGACGGCTTACTGGGAGCGATCCGAGGTCCAGCCCTTGTACTGGGCGACATTGTCCCTGGTGACGAGCTTGGACGGCAGCAGCTCGACGGTCGAGGCCGGCTTCTGGCCATTGAGAATGCCGACACCGACCTGCACCGCCCTCCGCGCCATGAAGAACGGGTCCTGCGAAGCCGAGGCCTGGATCTGCGGCGATTGCGGATCTTTCAGCGCCGCTTCGATATCGGGCGCGCCGTCGACCGCAGTGATGACGATGCCGCTGCGGTTCTGCTGGCGAGCCGCAAGATCGGTGCCGATCGCCTGCGGATCGTTGATGGCGAAGATGGCGTCGATCTTCGGGAAGCGGGTCAGATAACCCTGCGCGACGGTGAGGCCGCCCTCGCGCGAGCCTTTGCCGTCCTGGTCGTTGGACAACACCTTGATGCCGGAATTCTTCGAGAACACGTTCTTGCAGCCGACGACACGATCGATCACGGCGGAGACTTGCGGCCCGTTCTCGATGATGACGTCGCCCTTGCCGCCCAGTTTGTCGACGATGTACTGGCACGAGATCTCGCCGGCCTGGACATTGTTCGTGGTCACCGTCGCATCGGCGCCTTCGGCCGCGGTATCGACCGCAACGACGACGATGCCTGCGGCTTGCGCCTTCTTGATCGCCGGCCCGATCGCCTTGGGATCGCCGGGGTTCAACAGGATCAGATCGACACCGGCGGCGATGAAATTGTCGATCTGGGTCACCTGCTTACCGAGATCGTATTCGAAGCCGACCGTCGTGATCTTCACATTGGGATTGGCCTTCTTCGCCTCGAACTCGGCGCCCTTCGACAGCGCGACGAAGAACGGGTTGCCCATCGACCCCAGCGAGACGCCGATCGACTTGAGCTCCTTGGCCGAGGACGGCACGGTGCTAAGAACAAGCGCCGTCGCGGCGCCGGCGAGCATGATCGTCTTCAACATGGACTTCCTCCCTGGTCTGTCTTCGTCCCCGGCACGGCAGACCAGTTGCCGCAGCGGAATCCCGTATCACGCCATGCGCGCCGAACATTAAGTTCTGGCGGAGCCTTCACGTTCTGGCGGAGCCTTGCAGCCGGTAGCGATCGAGCGCTACGGCGCCGATGATCACAAGGCCCTTGATCACATATTGCCAGATGTCGGAGACGCCGACGAGGATCAGACCGTTCGACAGGACGGCGATGATCAGCGCACCGACCAGCGTGCCCCAAATCGAGCCGATGCCGCCGACGAACGAGGTGCCGCCGAGTATCACGGCGGTGATCGCATCGAGCTCGTAGGACTGACCGAGCTGCAGGCCGTTGGCCGCATAGAGCCGCGCCGCCTGCATGGCGCCGCCGAGCCCGGCGAAAAGCCCGGAGATGCCGTAGACGAAGATCAGGACGGCCCAAACCTTGATGCCGGCAAGCCGCGCCGCGCTCTCATTGCCGCCCACCGCATAGATGTGCACGCCAAGTACGGTCCGGCGCAGCACCAGCCACGAGACCAGGATGACGAGCAAGGCAATCACCGAGAGCCACGGGATCGACGCGACGCCGGGGATGAGCGTGAGCGAGCCGTTGCCGATGAAGGCATAGGGAATGGATGGATTGAACACGGTGGTGTCGGCGCCGAGCAGCCGCGCCAGGCCGCGCACGGCGGTGAGAGAGCCGAGCGTGACGATGAACGGCGGCAGGCGGAGCAGCGCAATCAGCGCGCCGTTGACGATACCGAAGCCAAGGCCGGTGAGCACCGCGGCCGGCAGCCACAGCATTCCGAGCTCCGGCAGCTTGGAAAGCGTCAACCCGGCCATCGCGGAGGCCGCCAGGATCGAGCCGACCGAGAGGTCGATGCCGCCGGTGAGGATGACGAAGGTCATGCCTGCGGCGAGCACGGTGTTCACTGCGGCCTGCTGCAGCACGATGCCGAGATTTTGTCCGGTGAAGAAGCGTCCCTCGGACAGGAAATGGAAGCCGATGCAGAGAATCAGCAGCACCGGCAGCATGCCGAGTGCGCTGATCAGCAGCCTCACCCGCTGGCGCTTTGTCTCGGCGGCAGCGCCGTTGGCCGTCGTGGTCGCGGCGGGCTGGGCCTGCGAAGCGCCATTGTCAGGCATCGAGATGCTCCATCCCCGTGGCAAGCGCCATGATGTCTTCTTGTGTCAGTGGCGAATTGGGGCCGCGCGTCACCTCGCCGGCGATGCGTCCGGCACGCATGACGACAACCCGGTCGCAGATGCCGATGATTTCAGGCAGATCGGACGAGATGACGAGGATGGCGGTGCCGGCCTTGGCCAGATTGTCGATGATCGAATAGATCTCCGACTTGGCGCCGACATCGACGCCACGCGTCGGCTCGTCGAGAATCAGCACCTTTGGTGCAATCGCGAGAAGCCGCGACAGCAGCAGCTTCTGCTGATTGCCGCCAGAGAGCCCGCCTGCGGGGACGCCGACATTGGCGGCTCGGATGCTGAGCCCCGCGAAGGCCCTGTCGGCGCGCTCGCGCGCCTTGTCGCGATCCAGGAACCAGCCGAGCTTCGCATCGCGCGCGAGCACCGCGAGGTTGATGTTGTCCAGACATGACATGTCCAGGAACAGGCCGAGCGCCTTGCGGTCCTCGGTCAGATAGGCGATCCCGGCCTCGAGCGCCTCGCCCGGCGTGCGGATCTCGACCGGCCGTCCCTCCAGCTCAAGCCGGCCGGAGGTTTTGGGCAACGCGCCGATCATGAGATGCGCAAGCTCGGTGCGGCCGGCGCCAATCAGACCGGCGAGACCAACCACCTCGCCCGCATGCACGGTGAGCGAGCAACCCTTGACGCGCTGACCATCGGCCATATCGATTGCTGCGAGCACGGGATGCCCCCGCCCCGCCTCCGGATCGTGGTCCTTCTTGTAGAACGATGAGACGTCGCGCCCGACCATCAGCCGCACGATGGTGTCGGCGCGAATGTCCTGCTTGTCGAGCGAGCCGACCAGCCTGCCGTCGCGCAGCACGGTGACGCGGTCGCCGAGCGCGTAGACCTCGTCCATGCGATGCGAGATGTAGATGATGGCAAACCCCTCGGCGCGAAGCTGGCGGATCAGCGCGAACAGCCGCGCGCTCTCGCCGGCCGACAGCGCCGTGGTCGGCTCGTCCATGATCAGGATCTTTGACCTCGCGTGCAGCGCACGCGCGATCTCGACCAGTTGCCGCTGGCCCATGGAAAGATGCGCCACCAGCGTCGATGGCAGGAAGTCTGCGCCCAGCCGTTTCAGGATGGGGCCGACGCCCTCGCGCATCTCGCCGCGCGCCAGCATTCCCGAACGCGAGATCTCGCGTCCCAGATAAATATTCTCGGCGACACTGAGATTGGGGGCGAGCGACAGCTCCTGATAGATGATGGAGATGCCTGCGTTGCGGCCGCCGAGTGGACCTTCAATCCGCACCGGGTGTCCTTCGATGCGGATCTCGCCGCCGGGATCAGGCCTGTAGGCACCGGACAGGATCTTCATCAGCGTCGACTTGCCGGCGCCGTTCTCGCCCATCAAGGCATGCACTTCGCCGGCATGGACCGTGAGATCGACGGCACGCAGCGCCTTGATGCCGAAGAAGGATTTCGAGACCCCGCGCATCTCGAGGATCGGATCGTTCATCGTGCCTCCCGGCGCACAATGCGTTTCCCACCCGCGTCTCGATCGTTCTGTCAGCGCGGTTCACGCATTAAACAAAAGCCCGCAGGCCAGAGCAATACCGAACACGCGAGAATGCAACGTCGAGGCGACGCTAGTGGCGCGGCCGATACAGTTCGCGCCACGCGGGAAGCCGCTCGGCATAAGCATCCGTCAGCCCGGCGTCAGGTTCGAACGTCTCGATGCGCTGCGGCGGTGTGCATACGACATCGATTGCCTCACCGGTGACAGCAAGCCGCCCCAATCTCGCCGCACCGAACGCCGCGCCGGTCTCACCTACGGCGAAGCGATGGACTGGAACATTCAGCACGTTTGCCAGCACCGAGAGCCAGAACGGGGATCGCGATCCACCGCCAATGACATCGGCTTCCGCGATCGCAATGCCGGCACTCGCGAGTGCGTCGCGGCAATCGGCTAGCGCGAAAGCAACGCCTTCGAGCACCGCCTGCACGATCGTCTCGCGATCGGTGCCATGGCTCAACCCATCGAGCATGCCGCGCACGACGGGATCGTCGTGCGGCGTCCGTTCACCCGCGAGATAAGGCAGGAAGCTCACCGGCGACGGCGCCTGCGGGCGCGACCCGAGCGGCGCCAGCAACTCGGCCTCGGTGACGCCGAACAAGCGAGCGATCCAGGCGAGGCAGGAGGCGGCCGAGAGGATCGCGCCGGCCTGAATCCACATGCCGGGAATGGCGTGGCAGAACGTGTGTACGATGCGATCAGGGTTTGCGGCAATCCTGTCGGTCGGTGCCAGCAGGGCACCCGAAGTTCCCAGCGACACGAAGGCGGTTCCCGGCCGGATCGCACCGATGCCGACGGCCCCTGCCGGATTGTCCCCCGCGCCGCCCGCAATGATCGGCTGCCCCGTCATGCCCCAACGCCGG
>NZ_JALBHA010000136.1:0-12964 GCF_023006445.1 Bradyrhizobium sp. SHOUNA76 | reverse complement strand
CGCGCGTTCAACGCGATGGCCGCGCAGCTGAGCCAGCGCGAGCGCGAGCTGATCGCGAGCAACGACAGGCTGACGGTGATGGCCTCGATCGACATGCTCTCGGGGCTCGCCAACCGGCGCGGCTTCCAGAGCCGGCTCGACTTCGAGTGGATGCGCGCGCAGCAATATGGCAGTGACCTCGCGCTGCTGATGATCGACGTCGACCATTTCAAGCTGTTCAACGACACCTATGGCCATCTCGAAGGCGATTCCTGCCTGACCAGGCTCGGCGAATCCCTGTCCGGCATTGCCGCAGACAACATGGGCTTCGCGGCGCGCTACGGCGGCGAGGAATTCTGCCTGTTGCTGCCGAACACCGACGTGACGCGCGCCGTCGAAATCGGCGAGCAGGTGCGCGCGGCCGTGCTGAAGCTCTGCCTGCCGCACATCACGTCAGCTCATATGATCGTCACGGTCTCGATCGGCGTTGCCGCGACGAAGCCCAATGAGAGCTTGCGCCCGGGCGACTTGATCGAAGCCGCCGACGCCGCGCTCTACGCCGCAAAACACCGCGGCCGCAACAACGTCGTCGAGCACGGCGTGCAGGTGATCGAGACCGGCACAGCCGAGATGATGCTGGCAGCGGGCTGAGCTCGGCCGAGTAGCGTCACCCTCGCCTCGCTCCGCTTGCGGCGGGAGGCAATGCCCCGAGGTCCACGGCTAGCCGGCAGCTCTCGCGCGATCGAGCTCGATCTCCGTCACCACGCGGTTGCGACCGCCGCCCTTGGCGAGATAGAGTGCGCGGTCGCAGCGCTCGACGAGATCGGTGATCGCTTCGCCCATCCGGTACTGCGCCACGCCAATCGACACGCTGATATTGGGCAGAATCTCACCGGTCGAGCGACGGGTGATCCTGCATTCGGCGATCGCCCGCCTGATCCGCTCGGCGATCTCGGCGGAAGTGGCAAGATCGGCATCCGGCAGCACCGCGATCAACTCCTCGCCGCCGTAGCGGGCCGGCAGATCCTGCTCGCGAACCTTTTCGCGCAGCACCTTCGCCATCAGACGCAGCACCTGGTCGCCGACGCCGTGGCCAAAATTGTCGTTGAAGACCTTGAAGTGATCGATGTCGAGCATCAGCACGCTGAGCGGCTCGCCCCATGCCGCGGTCGCCTGCGCCTTGCGCAGGAATTCGTCGAGCGCCCGCCGGTTTGCGAGGCCCGTCAGCGTGTCGGTCCGGGCGCGCTCCTCGGACCTCGATAGCGAATCGCGAATGACGTCGAGTTCGCGGGTCTTTTCCGCAAAACCCTCTTCCAGAAGCGTCGCCCTTGTGGCGGCCCGCGCCAGCTCGTTCATGAGCTGAGCGACCAGCGCCTTGGGATCGACACCGGCCTTGCCCTGGTCCGCCACCTGGCTGATGACCTGCATCTGCGAATGGTTGTCAGCGATCGCGGTCGCCAGAAATTCCCTCGCCGTCCCCATGAGAGCCTGCAGCCGCTCGGACGTGTCGATCACCGCGGCACTGACCTGGGGTGCGACGTAGGTCTCGAACAGGTCCTGATTGGTTCGGGCGTCGAAGGGACGATTGTGGTCGATCAACAGATCGATCGCATTGCGCAGATCGTCATGGCTGCCGGCGAAATACTGGAACCAGACAGCAAAATTAGCCGGGGTCGGCGCAATCCGCTGTTCAGCCATGCTGCGCATCGCTCGTCCGGCGATGGAGGCCGCATAGTCGTAATCGGGATCGTCGAAGCTCGAATCCATCGTGGTCATGCGGTCCTGTCAGGCCGCAAATTGGCAGCGAGCCCTTAATCGCGCCCCAACACGGGCCTCGTAGTTATGCGGAGGCGCGGGCATAGTTCCAGATCGCGGCAAGCCATTGACCCGTTACGGACTTTTATGGCCTAGTCCGCCGTCTTGAGCCGGCCGAACCCACGAAAACCCCAACGATTCCATGACCTCCGAACGCTATAACGCCCGCGACGCCGAACCGCGCTGGCAACGCCTCTGGGACCAGCAGGCGATCTTCGTCTCCAAGAACGACGATTCGCGGCCGAAATATTATGTGCTCGAGATGTTCCCCTACCCGTCCGGGCGCATCCATATCGGCCATGTCCGGAATTATACGCTCGGCGACGTGCTGGCCCGCTTCATGCGCGCCAAGGGGTTCAACGTGCTGCACCCGATGGGCTGGGACGCCTTCGGCCTGCCGGCCGAGAATGCTGCGATCGAGCGCAAGGTCGCGCCGAAAGCCTGGACCTACGACAACATCGCCGCAATGAAGAAGCAGCTCCGCTCGATCGGGCTGTCGCTGGACTGGTCGCGCGAATTCGCGACCTGCGATCCCAGCTATTACAAGCATCAGCAGAAGATGTTCCTGGACATGCTCAGCGCGGGCCTCGCCGAGCGCGAGAAGCGCAAGCTCAACTGGGATCCGGTCGACATGACCGTGCTCGCCAACGAGCAGGTGATCGACGGCCGCGGCTGGCGCTCCGGTGCCATCGTCGAGCAGCGCGAGATGAGCCAGTGGGTCTTCAAGATCACGAAGTACTCTCAGGAGCTGCTGTCGGCGCTTGATGGGCTCGATCGCTGGCCCGACAAGGTGCGGCTGATGCAGCGCAACTGGATCGGCCGCTCGGAAGGCCTGCTGGTCCGCTTTGCGCTGGATGCGGCGACGACGCCGGCCGGAGAGAGTGAGCTGAAGATCTTCACGACGCGCCCGGACACGCTGTTCGGCGCGAAGTTCATGGCGATCTCGGCGGATCATCCACTGGCTCAAGCAGCCGCCGCGAAGAACCCGAAACTCGCGGAATTCATCGCGGACATCAAGAAGATCGGCACCGCGCAGTCGATCATCGACACCGCGGAGAAGCAGGGTTTCGACACCGGCATCCGCGCGGTGCACCCGTTCGACCCGAATTGGAAGCTGCCGGTCTATGTCGCGAATTTCGTGCTGATGGAATACGGCACCGGCGCGATCTTCGGCTGTCCGGCCCACGACCAGCGCGACCTCGACTTCGTCAACAAGTACAATCTCGGCAACACGCCCGTGGTCTGCCCGGAAGGGCAGGACCCGAAGACATTCGTGATCACCGACACCGCCTATGACGGTGACGGCCGCATGATCAATTCGCGCTTCCTCGACGGCATGACCATCGAGCAGGCCAAGGACGAAGTTGCAAAACGCCTGGAAAACGAACTGCGCGGCAACGCGCCGGTCGGCGAGCGGCAGGTGAACTTCCGCCTGCGCGACTGGGGCATTTCCCGCCAGCGCTATTGGGGCTGCCCGATTCCGGTCATCCATTGTCCGAAGTGCGACGTGGTCCCGGTGCCGGACGCCGACCTGCCGGTGGTGCTGCCGGAGGATGTGAGCTTCGACAAGCCAGGCAACGCGTTGGATCATCATCCGACGTGGAAGCACGTCACCTGCCCGAAATGCGGGGGCAAGGCGCAGCGCGAAACCGATACCATGGACACCTTCGTGGATTCGTCCTGGTATTTTGCGCGCTTCACCGATCCCTGGAACGAGAACGCGCCGACGACGCCCGCTGTGGCCAACCGGATGCTGCCGGTCGACCAGTATATCGGCGGCGTCGAGCACGCGATCCTGCATCTGCTGTACAGCCGCTTCTTCACCCGCGCGATGAAAGCGACCGGGCACATCGCACTGGACGAGCCGTTCGCCGGCATGTTCACGCAGGGCATGGTGGTGCACGAGACCTACCAGAAGGCCGACGGCACTTATGTGCAGCCGGCCGAGGTCAAGGTCGAGGTCGGCGGCAACGAACGCCGCGCCACGCTGCTCACGACTGGCGAAGACATCCAGATCGGCCCGATCGAGAAGATGTCGAAGTCGAAAAAGAACACGGTCGACCCCGACGACATCATCGAGACCTACGGCGCCGACGTCGCCCGCTGGTTCATGCTGTCGGACTCCCCGCCCGACCGCGACGTGATCTGGAGCGATGAGCGCGTCCAGGGCGCCTCGCGCTTCGTGCAGCGGCTGTGGCGGCTGGTGAACGATTCCGTCGAGTTCGGCAAGGGCGCGCCGACGGCCCGACCGGCCAGCTTCGGCCCCGACGCCACCGCCTTGCGCAAGGCCGCCCATGGTGCGCTGGACAAGGTCACCACCGGGATCGAGCGGCTGCACTTCAACGTCTGCCTCGCCCATATCCGCGAGTTCGCGAATACCTTCTCGGAAATCTTGCAGCGCCCCGGCCAGTCCGCCGCGAACCTGGCTCCGGACTTGGCTTGGGCGATCCGGGAAGCCGACCAGATCCTGGTCCAGCTGTTCTCCCCGATGATGCCGCACCTCGCCGAAGAGTGCTGGCAGGTTCTGGGCCAGAGCGGGCTGGTTTCCGAGGCCAATTGGCCCCAAATCGAACGCGATTTGCTGGTTGAAGACAGCGTGACCCTGGTGGTCCAGGTCAACGGGAAGAAGCGGGGTGAGGTCACAGTTGCAACAGCGGCCCAGAATCCGGAAATCGAGGCTGCCGTTTTGGCCCTCGATGCGGTAAAGCTGGCCCTGGACGGCAAGCCCGTCCGCAAGGTGATCATCGTCCCCAAGAGGATCGTAAATGTTGTCGGCTAGGATCCGCATCGCAGCCCGCTTGCTGGCGGTCGCCGCCTTGGCCGCGCTGACGGCCGGCTGCTTCCAGCCGATGTATGCCGAGCGGAGCGACGGCACCCCCGGCCTGCGCGAGAAGCTGATGGGCATCGAGCTGCCCCCGATCAGCAAGCCCAATGCCTCCCGCGAGGCCCGCGTCGGCGTGGAAATCCGCAACGCGCTGGCCTTCAAGCTTTACGGCAGCGCGACGGGCATGCCGCCGACCCATCGGCTGGACATCCGCTTCACCACCAGCCGTTCCTCGCTGATCGTCAGCGCCACGACGGGACTGCCGACCAGCGAAAATCTCGGTGTCGACGCCCAGTACAATCTGATCGAGGTCGCGACCGGCAGGTCTGTCATGACCGGCGCGACCTTCTCACGCGTGTCCTACGACATGCCGGGGTCCTATCAACGCTTCTCGCGCACCCGCGCCGTGCGCGATGCCGAGGATCGCGCCGCCAGCGAGATCGCCGAGAACATCACGACCCGGCTCGCCTCGTTCTTCACCGCCGGCACGTAAATCACTCCAGTCATTCCGGGGCGCCCGTAGGGCGAACCCGGAATCTCGATCCATAATCTCCGGATTCCGGGTTCGCGCGCTGCGCGCCCCGGAATGACGATGGGACCCGATGGTCGCGCTGCGCGGAAAAGAGATCGACGCCTTCCTTGCCCGCCCCGATGCGGGCCGTCCGATCATCCTGCTCTACGGCCCCGACGCCGGCCTCGTGCGCGAGCGCGCGGATGCGCTGATCGCCTCTGCCGTCGACGATCCCAACGATCCCTTCTCACTGGTCAAGCTGGATGGCGACGAGCTCTCCGCCGAGCCGTCCCGCCTCGTCGACGAAGCCATGACCGTGCCGCTGTTCGGCGGCCGCCGCGCGATCCGCATCCGAGCCGGCTCGCGCAGCTTTGCCAGCGGCGTCGACACGCTCGCAGAGATGAGCGTGAGGGATTGCCGCATCGTGATCGAGGCCGGCGAGCTGCGCCCGGAATCGCCGTTGCGCAAAGCCTGCGAGAAGGCCAAGGCCGCCGTCGCGATCGGCTGCTATCCCGACACCGAGCGCGATCTCGCCAAGCTGATGGAAGACGAGCTCCGTATCGCCAATTTGCGCATCGCGCAGGAGGCCCGCGCAGCGCTGATGTCGTTCCTCGGCGGCGATCGCCAGGCCTCGCGCAACGAGCTGCGCAAACTCACGCTCTATGCGCATGGCAAAGGCGAGATTACGCTGGACGACGTGATGTCCGTGGTCGCCGATGCGTCCGAGCTGAAGCTCGATCCGATCGTCGACGGCGCCTTCGCCGGTCGGCCCGACATCGTCGAGACCGAATTTGCCAAGGCCATGATCGCCGGCACCTATCCCGGCGTGATCATCTCGGCGGCGCAGCGCCAGGCCGCGTGGCTGCACAAATCGGCGCTGGCGATCGCCGACGGCACGCCGGCCTCCACGGTGCTCGACAGCGGCTATCCGCGCCTGCACTTTTCTCGAAAGCCCGCGGTCGAAACCGCGCTCCGCAATTTCAGCGTGGCGCGGCTCGCCGCCATCATCGAGCAGCTCGCGACCGCGGCACTCGACACCCGGAAGCAATCCACCCTCGCCGCCGCCATCGCCCAACGCACGCTGATGGCGATCGCCGCGAATGCGAAGCGGCGGGGATAGGCCCGGGCTTTCTCGTCCCCGGACGCAGCGCAGCGCTTCTTAGCGGTGCGCTGCAGAGCCGGGGCCCATGCCTCTGCGATTTCGTTCTTGGCCTTCTGGGTCCCGGCTCAGCGCAGCAACGCTTCGCGTTGCAGGGCGTCCGGGACACGAGAATGGAGAACGGTGCGCTCAGATGCGCTCCACACACCCACTGTCATCCCCCGTTCGCGAGGACGACACCGAGGACGAAGCCTACAGCGCGCCCTTGGCCAGCCGCTTCATCACCTCGTCGAGCTGATCGAGGTTGCGGTAGTTGATCTGGACCGAACCGCCGGGGTCGCGGTGATTGACGGTGACCTTGAGGCCGAGCGCGTCGCTGACGCGCTTCTCCAGATCGATCGTGTCGGGGTCCTTTTCCTTAGCCCCGGTTGCGCGCGCCTTTTGCGGCTTGCGCTCCGGCACGCCCTCTTCATGCGCGAGCGCCTCGGCCTGGCGGACATTGAGGCCTTCCTCCACGATACGCTTGGCGGCGGCGAGCGGATCGGGCACGCCGATCAGTGCGCGGGCGTGGCCGGCTGTCAGCTCGCCGGTGGCGATGAAGGCCTGTACTTCGGCCGGCAGCTTCGTCAACCGCATCATGTTGGCGACGTGGCTGCGGCTCTTGCCGACGACCTTTGCGATATCGTCCTGGCTGCGTTTGAACTCGTTGGCGAGCGCGTGGTAGCCCTGCGCCTCTTCCATCGGGTTGAGGTCTTCGCGCTGCACGTTCTCGACGATCGCGAACTCCAGCGCGTCGCTGTCGCTGATGTCGACCGGCACGATCGGCACTTCGTGCAGGCCGGCCATTTGCGAGGCGCGCCAGCGCCGCTCGCCGGCGATGATCTCGAAGCGGTCCTGTGCACCCTTGACCGGACGCACCACGATCGGCTGGATCACGCCATGCTGCTTGATGGACTCGCTGAGCTCTTTCAGCTCGGCGTCGGAAAAGGTGCGGCGCGGATTGCGCGGATTGGCCTTGATGAACTCGATCGGCACCTTGCGTTGCGCGCGCGGACGATCGACGTGCTGGGCTTCGCCGCCGACATCGCCGATCAGACTTGCAAGACCCCGGCCCAGTCGCGAACGCGCTTCATCGGCCATCGCCAGCTCCCTTGGATTCACGGTGCAGCACTCCAGAACTGAATTGTCGAAACTCGTAGGTCGTAGGGCGGATTAGCGCAGCGTAATCCGCCACAGGTTTGTTCGCGGCAAGAGTCGGCCGGTTACGCTGCGCTAACCCGCCCTACGGATCTCACGTCAATGCGTGACGCGCAGCTCGCGCTCGCGCTGGATCACTTCGGTGGCGAGCCGCAAATACGCTTCGCTGCCAACGCATTTGAGATCGTAGACCAGCACCGGCTTGCCATAGGACGGTGCTTCCGAGATGCGCACGTTGCGCGGGATCATGGTCTTGTAGACCTTCTCGCCCATGAACTGCCGAACGTCGGCGACGACCTGGTTCGACAGGTTGTTGCGCGAGTCGAACATGGTCAGCACGATGCCGTGGATCGACAGGTTCGGATTGAGCGTCGAGCGGACCTGCTCCACCGTCTGCAGCAATTGCGACAGACCTTCGAGCGCGAAGAACTCGCACTGCAGCGGCACCAGGATCGCATCGGACGCCGCCATCGCGTTCACCGTGAGCAGGTTCAGCGAAGGCGGGCAGTCGATCAGCACATAAGTGTAATCGGCATCCGGCGAGACGTTGTTGTTGAGCGCGCCGATGGCGTCGCGCAGCTTGAAGGCGCGGCCCGGCGTGGTGCCGAGCTCAAGCTCGAGACCGGAGAGGTCCATGGTCGAGGGCGCGATGTGCAGCCGCGGCACCGCGGTTGAGACCACGGCCTCACGCAGCGGGGCTTCACCGATCAGCACGTCATAGGTCGAGCAGGAGCGGCTGCGGCGGTCGATGCCGAGGCCGGTCGAGGCATTGCCCTGGGGATCGAGATCGACGATCAGGACGCGTTCGCCAATCGCCGCGAGCGCCGTTCCCAAGTTGATCGCTGTGGTTGTTTTTCCAACACCGCCCTTCTGATTCGCCAGCGCGAGGATGCGCGGATGGCCGTGCGGGACCTCGCTGATCGGTGCTTGGGCCGGTTCTTGGGCTGGTTCTTGGACAGGGTCTTGGGTCTGCTCTTGCTGCGGATCGTCAATCACGGTCATCGAATTTCCCCACTCAACCCCTGAGCGCCTCAGCTGCGCCGTTCGGCGGCATCGAGCTCCACGATCCAGCCGTCGCCCGTGCGGCTCCGGTGGAGCTGAGGCTCAATATTCCAATATTTAGCGGCTTCGGTCAATTCACCCTCTACATCTTGACCCTTGAGAAACAGCGCCTTTGCGCCGTGGCGCATCAGCGGCTCCGCAAAGCCGATGAGTTGATGTAGCGGAGCAAGCGCACGCGCGGTGACGCAATCGACGGGGCCGGTGATTCTATCCACATTATCCCCGATCTCAGCGAGATGTACGACTCCCGGAGATGCGGTGACGCGAATCGCCTCGCGCAGGAACGCCGCCTTCTTGGCGATCCGCTCGACGAGATGGACGCTCGCACCCGGCGTCCCGGCCATGGCGCAGGCCAGCACGACACCGGGGAAACCGCCGCCGCTGCCAAGGTCGGCCCAACGTTTTGCACCGGGCGCGAGATCGACGAGCTGGAGCGAGTCGGCAATGTGTCGGGTCCAGAGCTGCGGCAGAGTCGAGGGCGCGACCAGATTGGTCTTGGCCTGCCACTCCCGGAGCAGTCCAATGTAGCGGTCAAGCCGGGCTTCCGTTTCATGTGAAACGGGCGCAAGCCTCAAGGCCTCGCGCTTGTCGGCGGCGATGATCGAATCAAACGCCTGATCGTTGGCGCTGGCCTTGTCGATCTTCGGTTTGGCTGGCGCCGGTTCAAATCGACCTGCGCCCTCGCCTGTTCCGGGTCGCCGCGTTAGCGGCCTGTCGCCGCCTGGTCCGCGCTGTTTCACGTGAAACGCCTATGCGATTGCTTTGGAGATCTTTCGTGCCTCGCGCCGGAGATAGGCCGCGAGGATGCCGAGCGCAGCCGGCGTCATGCCGTCGATCCGGCCGGCCTGGCCGACCGTGAACGGCCGCGCCTTCTCCAGCTTGGCTCGCACCTCGTTGGAGAGACCGGGAACGAGGCTGTACTCGACCTCTGACAGCACCATCCCCTCGTCGCGCCGGAAGGCCTCGACGTCGGCGCTCTGGCGCTCGAGATAGACATCGTATTTGGCGTCGATCTCGAGGTGGGTGGCGATGACGGGATCAATGGCGGACAGCTCCGGCCAGATCGCACGGACCTGGCTCCAGCCGATCTCCGGATAGGCCATCAGCTCGAAGGCCGACCGGCGCTGGCCATCCCGGTTCAGGGACAGGCCGTGCTTGATCGCCTCGTTCGGGGTGATCGTCAGCGACTTCGACAGCGTTCTGGCCGCATTCAGCGCGTCCATCTTGGCGCGATGATGCTGGGTCCGGGCATTGCCGACGCAACCGAGCGCGATCCCCTTCTCGGTCAGACGCTGATCCGCATTGTCGGCCCGCAGCGTTAGCCGATATTCGGCCCGCGACGTGAACATCCGATAGGGCTCGCTGATCCCGCGGGTGACGAGATCGTCGATCATCACGCCGAGATATCCGTCGGCCCTATCGAACACCGTCAGCGCGGCGCCGCTGGCGGAGAGCGCGGCGTTCAGGCCGGCCACGATGCCCTGCCCGGCGGCCTCTTCGTATCCGGTGGTGCCGTTGATCTGCCCGGCCAGGAACAGACCGCGCAGGCGCTTGGTCTGCAGGGTCGGATCAAGCTCCCGGGGATCGATGTGGTCGTATTCGATGGCATAGCCCGGGCGGACCATCTTGACCCGCTCCAGGCCAGGAATGCTGGCGAGGATCGCGAGCTGGACCTCCTCGGGCAGAGAAGTCGAGATGCCGTTGGGATAGACCGTGCTGTCGTCGAGCCCTTCCGGCTCCAGGAAGATCTGATGTCCATCGCGATCACCGAAGCGGACGATCTTGTCCTCGATCGACGGACAATAGCGCGGTCCGGAGCTCTTGATCTGGCCAGAGTACATCGGCGAGCGATGAACATTGGCCCGGATCACCTCGTGAGTGGCGGACGTGGTCCGGGTGATGCCGCATTGGATCTGCGGCGTCGTGATCCGCTCGGTCATGACCGAGAATGGCTCCGGCGGCTCATCTCCGGGCTGCATCTCGACCGCAGACCAGTCGATCGTGGTGCCGTCCAGACGCGGCGGGGTGCCGGTCTTGAGCCGCCCGAGGGTGAAGCCGGCACGCTCAAAGGAGGCGGACAGACCCATCGCAGGAGCCTCACCGACACGGCCGGCGGGCCAATTCTTCTCGCCGAGATGAATGAGACCGCGTAGGAACGTGCCGGTGGTGACAACCACCGCCCCTGCCCGAAGCTCCCGGCTATCGGCCAGACGCAGACCGACGACCCGGCCCTCGACTACGATCAGCTCGTCGGCCTCGCCTTCGATAACGGAAAGACCTTCGGTCTCCCGGATCGCGGCCTGCATCGCGGCGGCATAGAGTTTTCGGTCGGCCTGGGCTCGGGGACCACGGACCGCGGGTCCCTTGCGGCGATTGAGCACGCGGAACTGGATGCCGCCGGCATCGCCCACACGTCCCATCAGACCATCGAGCGCATCGACCTCGCGAACCAGATGCCCCTTGCCGAGACCGCCGATAGCAGGATTGCAGGACATCGCACCGACGGTGGAGAAATGGTGCGTCACCAGCGCGGTGGTCGCACCCATCCGGGCAGACGCGGCCGCGGCTTCACAGCCGGCATGGCCGCCGCCAATCACGATGACGTCGAAGCTCTCTCGCTCTGTTCGCATGAGCGGACTTCTAGCCCAGAGGCAGGAAAGCCGGAAGTGGAAACTGGCGAGGCGGGTGTTTCACGTGAAACGGGGTTGGCTCGCGGAGCCTCCAATACCGATTCGCGAAAACAACCCCATGCACAGTAGAATGGGTGTTGAAAGGACTGCTGTTTCACGTGAAACGAAATGCAGCTTGTCGGCAGAAGTCACCTGAAGAGATTGCCAGATTGACCCTCAGGCCCGTAACCGCGCCGGAGACGGGCGGTCTCGCCCGGCCGTTGCGAGCGTCGCAAAGCAATGCGGAGATTCTTCGTGGAGACAGCTAGGATTGCTTCGTCGCAAGGGCTCCTCGCAATGACGGAATCAAGGGCCGAGCCCTTAGGTCTCGGTAGGTGGTGCGTTCGAGCCGACTGGGCGCCATGGTCTCGAACCGAGACCAATCGGGCACGCCTGTTTCACGTGAAACAAGTGGACGGCTCGGATGGAGCCAAGTCGTTTGTCCGGCACCAGCGAATTACCATTCTCTCCGCCCCCAGGTTACGAGGGCGTCACTTCGGGGGCTGAGCCAGTTTAACCTGACAAGCCGGTTCCACTCGCGTTTCACGTGAAACACAAAAAATGGAACAAGGTCTAATTCTACAATGAAGAACTAGCTCTACTTTCCAATGCAGAACTTCTGAAAAATGGTTCCCAGGACGTCCTCGACGTCCACCCGGCCCAACAGCCGACCCAGGGCATAAGCGGCAGCACGCAGCTCCTCGGCCGCCAGCTCCTCGCCCTCTTCTACGAGCCCCAGACTCCGGCGCAAGCTGTCAGATGCGCGGTTCAACAAGTCGCGCTGGCGAGCCCTGGTCACCACGGCGCCCTCCGTGGTTTTGAAAAACTCCGAAGCGAATTTCACCAGGGCATCCACCAACTCGGGGATGCCATCACCGCGACTCGCCGAGATCCCGAACTCGCCGCTCGGCCTCACGCCCCCACCCCCGCCAAGATCGATCTTGTTGCGGACGATCCAGATCGACCCCTCCGACCGGTCGCCGTCTTCGGATTTCCGAAGTGACCGCACCGCGTCCGGATCAACGGCCTGCTCGGCTTCCACCAGCCACAACACCAGGTCGGCGTCCTCGGCCCGCGCCCGCGCCCGGCGCACGCCCTCCTGCTCGACGGGATCGTCGGTCTCGCGAATGCCGGCGGTGTCGATCACCGTGACGGGATAGCCGTCGAGATCGAGCTGCACCTCGATCACGTCGCGCGTGGTGCCGGCATGGGGCGAGACGATCGCAACCTCGCGACGCGCGAGCTGATTCATCAGCGTCGATTTGCCGACGTTCGGCTCTCCCGCGATGGCAACCACGAGACCGTCGCGCAGTCGTTCAGAATGCCCCTGTGCCGCAAGCACTTCTGCGATTTCGTCATGAAGGGCTTTGATCGCTTTCTTCGCCGGCGCCATCAGCTCCGCCGGCACGTCGCCCTCATCGGAAAAATCGATGCCGGCCTCGATCAGCGCGGACGCCTCGATGATCCGCTCGCGCCAGTCGCGCGCGCGATCCCCGAGCAGGCCCTGCAGCTGCCGCAGCGCCTGGCGGCGCTGCCGGTCGGTGTCGGCGTGAATGAGATCGTCAAGACCCTCGGCCTCGGTGAGATCGAGCTTGCCGTTCTCGAAGGCACGCCGCGTGAACTCACCTGGTTCGGCCGCCCGCGTATGCTGAATAACCGAAATTGAGGCGAGGAGCGCCGCCAGCACCGCGCGGCCGCCATGGACGTGAAATTCAGCGACGTCCTCGCCGGTCGCACTCGCCGGCCCTGGAAACCAGAGCACGACCGCATCGTCGATCGGCCGGCCCGCTTCATCGCGGAGCAGCCGG
>NZ_JALBHA010000135.1:0-12977 GCF_023006445.1 Bradyrhizobium sp. SHOUNA76 | reverse complement strand
GCCTTGACCGTGCCGGCGAACGAGACCGAGCGCGCCGTCGCATCGATCTGGCGCGATGCGCTTGACGTCGCGGCGGTGCACCGCGAGGACGATTTCTTCGTGCTGGGCGGAAACTCGATCGCGGCGGGCCAGGTTGCCGCTGCGATCCGTGAACGCCTGAACGTTGAAGTGGAGCTGCGCACCTTCTTCGACGCCCCGACGCTCGCGGCCTTCGCTAGCTGGATCGATGCCCTGGCGGGGACTGAGGCTGGACGGACGCTGCCGCAGATCCCGTGGGCCGCCTCGGCCGATCGTGCGATGCTGTCGCACGCGCAGGAGCGGCTGTGGTTCCTATGGAACATGGATCCGGCCGGGACAGCCTATACCGTTGCAAGCACAATTCGCCTGAATGGGCGGCTCGATCATGCCGTGCTGTCGCGCGCTCTCGGAGAGATCGTCCGTCGTCACGAGATATTGCGCACGACGTTCGTCGCCAGGGACGGCCGCGGAACGCAGCTCATCCACGATGTCATGAGCATTGGCTTCCGCCACGAGGATCTCCGGCCGTATTCTGCGCGGGAACGCGCCGAGTTCGCGGAGACGCTCAAGCGATCCGAGCTCGGCAAGCCGTTCGATCTCGTGAATGGGCCGCTGTTGCGCGCGGTGCTGCTCCAGCTCGCGGACGATGCCTACGAATTGCTGCTGCTGGCCCATCACATCATCGTCGACGGCTGGTCGCTCGATGTGCTGCTCGAAGAGCTGGCCGCTCTCTATCGCAGCGGCATCGGTCAGGGTGCAGGCTCGCCGCCGATTCCGGCGATTCAATATGCGGACTTCGCGGCCTGGCAGCGAAACTGGCTCTCGGGAGGCGAGGGCGATCGGCAGCTCGCGTATTGGCGCACCAAGCTCGGCGATATTCATCCGATCCTGGCGTTGCCGCATGATCGGTCGCGTCCGGCGCTCCAGAGCCATGCCGGCGATACCATTGGTCTTGCCATCGACGGCGCGCTCGCCGTCCGGCTCCGGGAGATCGCCCGAAAGCAGCGCGTCAGCGTCTTCATGCTGCTGCTCGGCGCATATCAGGTGCTGCTCCATCGCTACACCGGGCAAAACGATCTGAGAGTGGGCGTGCCGATCGCGGGGCGTCGTCATACGCAGCTTGAGCGGCTGATCGGATGTTTCGTCAATACGCTGGTGTTGCGGGCAGAAATCGCCGGCGAAGCGAGCTTCCCGAGCCTGCTGTATCAGGTCAAGGAATCGGTGGTTGAGGCGCTGTCTCATCAGGATCTTCCTTTCGAAATGCTGGTCGACGGCCTCCGGCCCGAACGCAGCGGTGGGCACAATCCGCTGTTCCAGGCGAAGTTCAACTACATGACGGCGCCGGGCGGATTCGCCGGCGTCGAAGGGCTCAGCGCCGAAATCGACATCATCGATCTCGCAGGTTCGCATTTCGATCTCGCGCTCGACGTCATCGATGGCGCGCCCGGCATGAAGGTGACGTTCAATTACGCCACCGATCTATTCGATCGTCCGACCATCGCGCGGCTGGCGGCGCAGTTCGATTCGATGCTGCGCCAGATAGCGGACAATGCCGAGCGGCGGATATCGGACTTCGTCATCGACGATGGGCGCCGGCAGACCGTGCCGAAGCAGGTCGCGGCATTCGGCTTCACCGATGTGGTCAGCCGTCACCGTGCGGCGACCACAGATCGACAGGCTGCCATGGCCATCCGATGCGGCCGGGAGCAGATGACCTTTGCTGATCTCGAGCAGCGGTCCAACCGTGTCGCGCATGTTCTCATTGCCAAGGGCGTGGCGCGCGAGACACCGGTCGCGCTGTGGATCGAGCGTTCGCCGGCCTTCGTCGTCGCCTTGCTCGGCGTGCTGAAGGCCGGCGGCGCTTACGTCCCGCTGGATCCGAAATGGCCGCTGGAGCGCATTCGTCGCATCTTGACGGACGGTGGCATCGACATCGTGCTGGCGGTGGGTGAGAAGTTGGCCGAAGCACGTGGGCTTGGTTGCCTGGTGCTCGATGCGGAAGCGGAGGCCGCGCGCGAGGTGGCATCGAGCCCGCTTGTCGGCGCAGCGATTCACCCGGAACAGACCGCTTACGTCATCTATACCTCGGGATCGACCGGCGCGCCGAAGGGCGTCAGCGTCTCGCACGGCGCCTTGGCCAATTATGTACAGGCTCTGCTGCAACGCTTGGAGCCGCGTCCGTCGGCGAACATGGCGATGGTGTCGACGGTGGCGGCCGATCTCGGACACACCGTCCTGTTCGGCGCGCTCGCGTCCGGCGCGACGCTGCATCTGCTGCCTCCGGAAGCCGCGTTCGACGCGGATGCGTTCGCGCAAGCTATGCGCGAGGGTGAGGTCGGCATTCTCAAGATCGTACCAAGCCATCTGCGGGGGTTGCTGCAGGCCTCGCGCTCGGCCGACCTTCTCCCCCGCGACGCGCTCGTCCTGGGAGGAGAGGCTTCCGACGCCGCATTGCTGGACGAAGTCCGGCGCTTGCGGCCGGAATGCCGGATTCTGAATCATTACGGGCCCACGGAAACGACCGTTGGCGCGGTGACGCATGAGTGCGTGGCTGAACGCGAGAACGGCCCGGTTCCGATCGGGCTGCCTCTCGCCAATCTGCGCGCCCATGTCCTGGATGACACGCTGAACGAAGTGCCGATCGGCGTTGCCGGCGAGCTCTATATCGGCGGTGCCGGGCTGGCGCGGGGCTATCGCGGCGCGGCGGGCTTGACTGGAGAACGCTTCGTGCCGGATCCGTTCGGGGAAGCAGGTGAGCGGCTCTATCGAACTGGGGATCGTGTCCGCTGCGACGGGGCGGGCCGGCTGATATTCCTGGGCCGCACCGATGATCAGATCAAGTTGCGCGGCTATCGCATCGAGCTCGGTGAGGTCGGGCGTGTCATCAAGGCGCTACGCGGGATCGATGATGCCGTGGTCGTTCCGCGCGAGATCGGGGCGAGCGCCGAACGCCAGGAGCTGGTGGCCTATTGTGTGCCGGAGAGCGGCGTTGGTCCGCATGCCGATGCGATCAAGCAACAGCTGGCTGCGATCGTGCCGGACTATATGGTGCCGTCGCACATCGTCATGTTGGCGCGACTGCCGCTGACGCCAAATGGAAAGGTCGATCGTCGCGCATTGCCCGAGCCCGCTGAAGACGGGCTGTCCGCCGGCTATGCCGAGCCGGCGGGAGATATTGAGGTTGCTATCGCGGCGGTCTGGTGCGAGGTGCTCGGTCGCGAGCGCGTCGGTCGCAATGACAATTTCTTCGAGCTCGGTGGCGATTCCATCCTCAGCCTCCAGATCATCGCCCGCCTGCGCAAGCGCGGCATCCGGCTGACGCCGAAGCAGATCTTCAGCCAGCAGACGGTCGCCGGATTGGCGACGGTCGCCGCCATATCGACGGGGGCGCCCCCGAAGAAAGAGAAGCGGGACGCGGAGACGTCGACCGGCGGCGATGCTGCATCCGGCATGCGCCACCTGATGCCGATCCAGGCGCGCTTCTTCGCTGAGGACATCGGCCATCGGGATCACTGGAACCAGGCGATTCTGTTGCTGCCCCACATGCAAGTCGACTGGGAGACGCTCCGGCGCGCGCTCGCTGTCATCGTGGCGCATCACGATGCGTTGCGCCTGAGATTCAAGCAAGTGGATGGCGCCTGGCGGGCGGAGCAGGGACCGCCTCCGGCGCCATCCGAATTGTTGTGGGTGCATGCGAACGTCGGTGGCGCGACGGAAATTGCCGGGCTCGCACGAGCCGCGCAGGAGAGCCTTCGGCTGTCCTCGGGACCACTGCTGCGCGCCGTCGGCATGGACATGGCGGACGGTGGCCAACGGTTGCTGCTTGTGAGCCATCATCTTGTCGTCGATGGCGTGTCCTGGCGTATCCTGATGGAAGATCTGGTGTCGGCCTATGACCAGCTGCAATGCGGCAGCCCCGTCACGCTGTCTCCGAAGAGCGAATCCTACGCCTCGTGGAGCGAACGGCTGCATGCCTATGCAGCGACCGCGGAGATTGCGGCCGAATTGCCCCATTGGCGCGATTGCGGTGCCGGCGCGCGCCTGCCATGTGACGATGACCATGGCGGCGTCGATCGCGTCGGTGACGGCGGCGAGGTCTCATTGGTGTTCGACGCCGACCTGACCTCGCGGCTGCTCGAACAGGCGCCCGCCGCCTATCGGACCCAGGTCAACGACCTGTTGCTGGCCGGTCTCGCGCGCGCGGTGTCGCGCTGGAGCCAGCACAACGAAGTCTCGGTGGAGCTCGAAGGCCACGGCCGCGAGGACATTTTCCCGGACGCGGATGTGTCCCGTACCGTCGGCTGGTTCACGACGGCATTTCCGGTCCGACTGAAAGATACGGCCGCCGACGAGGCCTCGCTGATCAAGGCGGTCAAGGAGAGGCTTCGCGCGATTCCGAACCGCGGGCTCGGCTATGGCGTGCTGCGCCATCTCGGCTCCGAGCAGCAGCGCCATGCCCTCGCGCAATTGGCGGAGCCGCAGATCGTCTTCAACTATCTCGGCCGGTTCGACGGCGGCATGGGCACAACCCAGCGCTTCTCCTTCGCAGCGGAGAGTGCAGGTCCGTCACGTAGCGCCACTGCACCCATGCGCGGATGGCTGAATGTCACCGGCCTCGTGCGTGATGGCCGGCTCGAATTGTCTTTCGGATATGGACGCAAGCGCTATCGGCACGCGACAGTCGAGCGACTGGCGGCGCATTACGGGGATGCACT
Organism: Bradyrhizobium sp. SHOUNA76; assembly: GCF_023006445.1. Lineage (NCBI taxonomy): Bacteria > Pseudomonadati > Pseudomonadota > Alphaproteobacteria > Hyphomicrobiales > Nitrobacteraceae > Bradyrhizobium > Bradyrhizobium sp. SHOUNA76. Next base: position 8,244 of record NZ_JALBHA010000135.1, on the reverse strand, counting down.
GCGCGAACTGGTCGCGCATTGCTGCAATGGAGCGTTCGGGCTCACGCCATCGGATGTCGCATTGTCCGGGCTCGGTCAGGCCGATCTCGATCGGCTCGCGACGACCTCGGATCTTCGCGGCATCGAGGACATCTATCCGCTCTCGCCGATGCAGCAGGGCATGCTGTTCCATGCGCTGCGCGACGGCGCCGACGATGCCTATGTGAACCAGGTCGGGCTCGAACTGTTCGGCGTCGATGCCGGCAAACTGCGAACCGCGTGGCAGGTGGTCAGCGACCGGCACGCGGCCTTGCGGACAGGGTTTGTCTGGCAGAACCTGTCGGGCGCAGTGCAGCAGGTGGTGCATCGTCATGCCACGGTGCCGTTCGTCGAAGAGGACTGGCGCGACGGCTCGCGCATGGATTTAGAAGCGGCGCTGACCGAGATATCCCGGCGCGACCGCGAGAAGGGCTTCGACGTTTCGCAGCCGCCTCTCCAGCGTCTTCGCTTGATCCGTCTCGACGACGACCGTCACTGGCTGATCTGGACTCATCATCACATCTTCGCCGATGGTTGGAGTTCGGCCAGACTGATTGCGGAGGTGCTGCAGCACGTGAGCGGCGTCACGCTGCCGGCCGTGCAGGGCAGCCATCGCGACTATATTGCATGGCTGCAAGGCCGCGATCGCGAAAGCGCCGAGAGGTTCTGGCGCGACGCGCTGGCGGGGCTCGAAACGCCGACGCTGCTCGCGAACGCGGTGGCGACCAGCAAGACCTCCGGCGCCGAGGGCCACGCCAGTGTCGGGATTGCCGTGGACGCAGCGCTGACCGAGCGGCTGAAGTCGTTCGCAAGGCGCGAACGGGTGACGCTCAATACGCTCATACAGGGGGTATGGGCACAATTGCTGCGCCGACATTCAGGGCAGTCCGCAGCCTGCTTCGGCGTGACGATATCGGGCCGTCCGGCCGAATTGCCCGGCTCAGAGGAGATGGTGGGCCTCTTCATCAACACGCTGCCCATCGTCGATGCGCCGAACCCGCAGACGATCGTCGGCGATTGGCTGCGCCAGTTGCAGGAGCAGAACCTGGCTCTGCGCGAGCACGGCTGGACGCCGCTCTACGAAATTCAGCGCCTTGCCGGCCATGCCGGGCAGCCGCTGTTCGACAGCATCCTGGTGTTCGAAAACTACCCGATCGACGAGGGATTGCTGCGGGGCGGGGAGGGTGGTCCTCGGCTCGGGCGTGTGGCGCATGTGACGCCGACGAACTACGCGCTGGCGGTTGCGGTGTTCGCCGCAAGCGACGGGCTGAACATCGAATTCAATTATGACCGGTGCCGGTTCGACGAGGCGGCCATCCTGCGTCTTCGCGACATTCTGCACGGTTTGCTGGAACGGGTCGCAGCGAATGCTGAGCGCGTGCTCGGTGATCTCGAATCGGCAGCCGACCAAGATGCGCGACGAATTCTCGAATGGAGCGGCGCAGCGCAGCTATCGTCGGCATCTTCCTGCGCCGACGTCGTGACTCATATCGAAGCGCAGGCCGCGCAGGCGCCTTCTGCTGTTGCCATCTCATGGGGCGACCAGCGGATCTGCTATGGCGAGTTGAACACGCGGGCCAACGCGCTCGCACGGCGGCTTCGCTTCTGGAATCTCGGCCCAGATCGGCTTGTCGGCATTGCCCTGACGCGAAGCCCGGACATGATCGTCGCGCTGCTCGCGGTTCTGAAGGCTGGCGGCGCCTATCTGCCGCTCGATCCGGATTATCCGGCCGACCGGCTTGGCTACATGCTGCGTGACAGCGGCGTGACGTTGGTTCTGACGCAAGGCGTGCTGCTCGAGCCGCTCGGGCCGGTGCTGCGTGAGGCCGGAGTCGAGGCGCTCTGCATCGACGAACCATCGCTACCCGCCGGCGACGACGGCGGTAACCTCGACGTCGAAATCCATCCGGATAGCCTAGCTTACGTCATCTACACCTCGGGATCGACCGGAATGCCGAAGGGCGTGGCTGTTGCGCGCGGGCCGCTTGCCATGCATTGCGAAGCGATCGGCCGGCTGTACCGCATGACCTCCCGCGACCGCGAGTTCCAGACGGCGTCGATCAATTTCGATATAGCCCACGAGCGTTGGCTGGTGCCGCTGATGACGGGCGGGTCGCTCGTGCTGCCCTCGAAGCCCGGCCTGTTGATCGACGACCTCGTCAGCGAGATCGCGCGCAGTTCGGTGACCTCGATCTTTCTTCCGCCGGCCTATGCGGATCAATTGAGCGCGGCGTTGCGGCAGAGCGGGCGCAGGCTGGCGATCAGGACCTGTATCGTCGGCGGCGAGGCCTGGTCGGATACGGGGATCAAGGCATTGCGCGGGGCTGCCGATGTCGACCTTCTGGTCAACGCTTACGGCCCGACCGAGACGGTGATCGCGCCGACGGCCTGGATCGTCGATGACGCCGTGCTGACGCCTCACCAGCCCGCACCAATCGGACGGCCCGTCGGTGCGAGGTCCGTACACATCCTCGATTCCGACCTCAACATCGTTCCCGTTGGTGTCACCGGCGAGCTGTTTATCGGTGGTGTTGGCCAGGCCCGCGGCTATCTGAACCGGGGGGCACTGACCGCGGAACGGTTCGTCCCGGATCCGTTCGGCGATAGCGGCATGCGCCTCTATCGGACCGGCGATCTCGCGCGCTGGCGCGACGACGGCGTGATCGAATATGTCGGCCGCGCGGACCGGCAGGTGAAGATCCGCGGTTTCCGCATCGAGCTCGGCGAGATCGAGGCGCGTCTGCTCGAGCAGCGCGGCGTGCGTGCGGCGGCCGTGGTGGCCGCTGAGGGCAGGACCGGCCGCCAATTGTTCGCCTATGCCAGCGGTGAGCCGTCGATCGACGGCCGTGCCTTGCGTGACGCATTGTCCGCCATTCTGCCTGATTACATGGTGCCATCGACGGTTACGGTGCTGGAGCAACTGCCGCTCACCCCGAACGGGAAGATCGATCGGCGGGCTCTGCCGGCGCCGGGCGAGGATGCGCTGACGCGCCGCTCCTATGAGGCGCCCGAGGATGAGATCGAGCTCGCACTGGCCGGGATCTGGGCGGAGTTGCTCGATGTCGACCGGGTCGGACGCAACGATCACTTCTTCGAGCTTGGCGGACATTCCTTGCTTGCCGTGCGGGTGCTCAGCCGGGTGTCGCAGGAGATCGGCGTGTCGATCGCGGTCTCGGATCTGTTCGCTCATCCCGATCTCGCGTCATTTGCGCGCATCGCGTCGATCAGGCTGATCGAACAGGAATTCGACGCCGAAGAGCTCCAGGAACTGGTCGGGGCGGAGCAATGAGTACGGCTGACACGGCAAAGCCGAGTTTGCGAGATCTGGATCCCGCGCAGATGAGAAGGCTCATCTCGCTGGCCAGGGACCGCGGCCGGAATGCCGACAGGAGCGGCGCTGCGACGATTCCTGTGGTGGCGCGCGACGGATCACTGGAGATGTCCTTTGCGCAGCAACGGCTTTGGCTGCTGGCGCAGCTCGATGGTGCCAATTCCAGCTATCTTATTCGTGGAGCATTGCGGCTTTCGGGCGAACTCGATGTCGGCGCATTGCGCCGGGGCATCGACCGTTTGTTCGCGCGCCACGAAGCGCTGCGCAGTGTCTTTCGCATGGTCGACGAACAGCCGCGCGTGATGCTGCTGCCCGCTCACGAACGCGTGCCGGTGCTCGAACATGATCTGCGCGGCCGGGACGATCGCGAGCAGGCGCTCGCGCGCCTCTGCCGTGAGGAGACCACCACGCCGTTCGACCTCGCCGCAGGACCATTGATCCGCGGCCGGCTGATCCGGACGGCGGAGCGGGAATATCTCTTCCTGCTCACGCAGCATCACATCGTCTCCGACGGCTGGTCGATCGGTGTGCTTGTACGTGAGCTGGGTGCTCTCTACCAGGCTTTCGCCGCCGGCAAGGACGATCCGTTGCCATCGTTGGCAATCCAGTATCCGGACTATGCCGCCTGGCAGCGACAATGGCTGTCGGGCGAGCGATTGCAGCGGCAGGTCGACTATTGGCGACAGGCGCTCGCGGATGCCCCTGCCGTGCTCGAATTGCCGACGGACCGGCCTCGTCCGCCGGTCAGGTCGCTCGCCGGCGCGTCCTTGCCGATCGAGATCGACGCGGAGCTCGCATCCGGCATTCGGCGACTGAGCCAATCGCATCGCGCCAGCGTTTTCATGACGGTGCTGGCGGCCTGGGCGGCGGTGTTGTCGAGGCTCTCCGGGCAGGCGGATATCGTGATCGGGACGCCGACGGCCAACCGGAACAGGCCCGAGATCGAGGGGCTGATCGGATTCTTCGTCAACATGCTGGCTGTCCGCGTCGATCTCTCGGCCGAGCCCAGTGTCGCCGAGCTGCTCCACCGGGTGCGCGCCGCAGCGCTCGCGGCGCAGGATCATCAGGATCTGCCGTTCGAGCAGGTCGTCGAGATCACCCAGCCGCTACGACGGCTGGAACAGACGCCGGTCTTTCAAGTCGTGTTCGCTTGGCAGAGCAACGAGGCGGGGACCCTTGAGCTGCCCGGCCTCAAGGCCGAGGCCGCCGATATCCCGCTCCAACAGGTCAAGTTCGATCTCGAGCTTGGTCTGGGCGAGATGGACGGACGTATCGTCGGCTCCATGAACTATGCGACGGAGCTGTTCGACGAGGCGACGATCAGGCGTCACCGGGATTATCTGTTGTCCTTGCTGGGGGCCATGGTTGCCGATGCGGACCAGGTGGTCGATCGGATCGATATTGTTGGTGCCGAGGAGCGCAGGCGCGTTCTCGATACATGGAACGAGACCGCGGCACCGTTTCCCTCCGAGCGCTGCATTCACGAATTGTTTGCGGAGCAGGCGAGAAGGACGCCGGACGCTATCGCGCTGGTGTACGAGGATGTTCGTCTGAGCTATGGCGAACTCGATGCCGAAGCGAGCGGGCTTGCGCGGCGCTTAATGGCCTTGGGCGTGGTGCCGGACCAGCCCGTCGCAATCTGCTTGCCGCGCGGTATCGCCATGGTGGTGAGCCTGCTGGCCGTGCTGAAGGCGGGCGGTGCCTATCTGCCGCTCGATCCGGCCTATCCGGCGGAGCGGCTGCGTCAGATTGTCGACGATGCCGGGCCGCGCGTGCTGATCGCTGACGACGCGGGACGCGCGATATTACCGGATGGGACCTGCGAGATCGTCGATCCGGAAGCGAACGCATCCACCGTCACGGGGCAGGCGGCATCGGATCCGGGTGACCTCGTCAAAGGACTGACCTCGCGAAGCCTCGCTTACGTCATCTACACCTCCGGCTCGACCGGCCGGCCGAAGGGGGTGATGGTCGAGCACCGTGGCCTGGTGAATCTGGCGTTGGCGCAGCGGGGGCTGTTCGAGGTCAATTCGAACAGCCGCGTCGTGCAGTTTGCCTCGTTCAGCTTCGATGCCAGCATCTGGGAAATCGTCATGGCGCTGGGCTCGGGCGCCGCGCTGTTCCTGGCTGGCCCGCAAAAGCATCAGGACACGTCGGCATTGCTCGGCTACCTCGCGGACAACGCGATCACGCACGCGACCTTGCCGCCGGCGATGCTGCACGGGCGTACCGACCTCGACCGCCTGGCCGCGCTACGGGTTCTCGTCCTTGCCGGTGAATTGCCCAGGGCCGAACTGATCAAGGGATTGCCCCCCGGCGTTGCCGTCTTCAACGGTTACGGGCCGACGGAAGCAACGGTCTGCGCCACGAGCTGGCTGCGGCCGCCGGGCTTTGATGGCGACGCTGCCCCGATCGGTCGTCCGCTGCCGAATGCGCGGATCTATCTTCTGGACCGATTCGGTGCGCCCGTTCCTCTCGGCGCGGTGGGTGAGATCTACATTGGTGGAGCCGGGATTGCGCGCGGCTATCTCAACCGCGTCGACCTGACGGCGGAGCGCTTCGTGCGCGATCCCTTCCACGGCGATGCCGCAGCGCGCATGTATCGCACCGGCGATCTCGGGCGCTATTTGCCGGAAGGCAATATCGCGTTTCTCGGCCGCAATGACCACCAGGTCAAGATCCGCGGTTTCCGTATCGAGCTCGGTGAGATCGAGTTTCGGCTCAACGAGCACGCCGACGTGACCGATTCAGTCGTGCTGGTGCACCGGGATCATGGCGACACGCGGCTGGTCGCCTATGTGGCCGCGCGTCGCGGTGATGGCGCGGGGCTCGATGCTAATGAATTTGCCGGCGCGATGCGCGATCATCTACGTTCGTGCTTGCCGGACTACATGGTGCCGTCAGCTTTCGTACGCCTCGATGCACTGCCGCTCACGCCGAATGGCAAGGTTGACCGCAAGGCGCTGCCGACCCCGGAGGGCGATGCGTTTGCGCGACGCCGTTTCGAGCAGCCGCAAGGCGATGTCGAGCGGATCGTCGCGAATGTCTGGACCGAACTCTTTGGCATTGATCGGATTGGACGCGGCGACCACTTCTTCGAGCTCGGTGGCCATTCGCTGCTCGCAGTCCGCATGCTGGAGCGGTTGCAGCGGCATGCGCTGAGAGCGGATGCGCGCACGCTGTTCGCAAAACCGGTGCTGGCGGACTTTGCCGCCAGCCTCGATGGCGGCGGAGAAACCGACGTTCCGGTCAACCGGATCACCCAGCAGACGACGGCAATCACGCCCGAACTGTTGCCCCTGATCGCGTTGACCCAATCCGACATCGACGGCATCGTGGCCGGCGTTCCCGGCGGTGTCGCCAACATCCAGGACATCTACGGCCTCTCGCCGCTTCAGGATGGTATCCTCTTTCACCATCTGCTCTCGAAAGAGGGCGATCCGTATCTGCTGGTCGGCCGAATGGCGTTTGCCGACCGCGACCTGCTCGATCGCTATCTCGACGCGGTCCGGCAGGTGGTCGACCGCCACGACATTCTGCGAACGTCCATCGTGTGGAACGGTCTGTCCACGCCGGCACAGGTGGTTTGGCGGCAGGCTCCCTTGGTCGTCAGCGAGGTCGTGCTGGATGGCGAAGGCCGCGCGGATGAAGAGCTCGCGCGACGATTCGATCCGCGGTTTCATCGGATTGATCTCGGCCAGCCACCGCTGCTGCGATTTGCAGTCGCCGCCGATCCCAAGGGAGGGCGCTGGCTGCTCCTGGTCCTGCTGCATCACCTGATCGGCGACCACTCCACGCTGGAGGTGATGCATGACGAGGTCGGGAAGATCCTGTCCGGGCGAAGTCACGGGTTGTCGCCACCATATCCGTTCCGGAATCTGGTGGCGCAGTCGCGGGGATCGGCGGCGACCGCGGAGCATGAGCGCTTCTTCCGTGGCACGCTCGCCGACATCGACGAGCCGACCACGCCGTTTGGGCTGGACTGGGTGCGCGGCGACGGCCGTGGCGTTGAGGAAGCCCGGCGGGTGCTGCCAGAACAGCTGAGTGTAAGGCTTCGTGCTCAGGCGCGGCGGCTGGGCGTCAGCCTGGCCAGCCTGTGTCATCTCGCCTGGGGGCAGGTGGTGGCGCGAACCAGCGGGCGCGGGCGCGTCGTGTTCGGCACCGTCCTGTTCGGTCGCATGGAGGCCGGCGCCGGCGGTGATCGCACCATGGGCTTGTTCATCAACACCTTGCCGCTGCGGCTCGATCTCGATGACACGGCGGTCGAGGACAGTGTTCGTGATACGCATGGTCGGCTGACCGACCTGATGGCGCACGAGCACGCCTCGCTGGCGCTCGCGCAACGATGCAGCGGCGTCGCGGCGCCAGCGCCTTTGTTCAGCTCGATCTTGAACTATCGACACAATGCAATGCCGGGCGATTTGGTCGCCGACAAGGACGGCTCCGGCATCGAATGGCTCGGTGGCGAAGAACGCACCAACTATCCCCTGATGCTGGCCGTCGAGGATTATGGTCAGGCGCTTGGCTTGACTGCTCAGATCGTCCGTCCGTTCTCGGCCGATCACATCTGCGCCTTGATGCAGCGGGCGCTCGATCAATTGGCCGAGATGCTGGAACACGCGCCGCGCGCGCCGGTCCGGCAGCTCGACATTCTGCCTGTCGAGGAGCGCCAGCTCTTGCTGGAGGCGTGGAATCGGACGCATGCGCAATATTCGGGAGAGCGGTTGTTCGTCGCCCAATTCGAGGCACAGGTCCGGAGGTCACCCGAAGCGATCGCGCTGGTATTCGGCGAGACGGAGCTGAGTTACGCCGCGCTCAACGCGCGTGCCAACCGGCTGGCGCGGCGATTGCGGGACCGCAGCGTCGGGACCGATATCGTGGTCGGGCTGGCGCTC
>NZ_JALBHA010000134.1:0-13015 GCF_023006445.1 Bradyrhizobium sp. SHOUNA76 | reverse complement strand
CCGCTCGCCGCGCCGGCACGCGGTGAAGCGCAGGCCGCCGCGCTCGCCGCGGGGCTAAACCGAAAGCCGTTGTTCGTAGGGCAGATTAGCGAGGCGTAATCCGCCACGTCTGTCGCCGCGGAGAGAGACTTGGCGGATTACGCCTTCGGCTAATCCGCCCTGCGCGGCTCATGCGGCCGCCAATAACGCGCTGGCATGATCCAGCACACGCTGCTTCACTGCGTCGGCATCGCACGGCTTCACCTTTGCGCTCACGGTCAACTCCACGACCGGCGCTGCAGGATCGGCGGCGATCACCTTCGACACATTGACCGACGGCGCCGCGTGATCGTCGACGCGTGGGTCCTGACGCAGCTCCTTCAGGATTTGATCCGCCAGCGCATTGACCGATCCGGCCCTGACCGGAAACGCGACCTTGATCTCGCCCGGGCCGGAATAGGCGCTGTGGTTGACGATGGCCGCGCCCCACACCTGCCCGTTCGGCAAGAGGATCTGCGTGTTGTCGGGCGCGACCAGCTCGGTCATGAACAAGGACAGTGACCTCACCTTCCCCGCCTTGCCGGCCACCTCGACGTCATCACCGATATGAAAGGGCCGGAACAGCAGCAGCATCACGCCGGCGGCGAGATTGGAGAGCGTGCCTTGAAGCGCCAGGCCAATGGCGAGGGATGTCGCGCCCAGCACGGCGACAAGGCTCGCGGTCTGGATGCCGAAGAGCTGGAGCACGGCGATGCCGACCACCGCGAGCACACCGTAGCGCGCAAGACTGCCTACGAACAGGGTCACTAGCGGGTCGACGCGGTGCGTGACGCTCAGCAGGCGGGTGACGAAACGCTGCATGGCGCCGGACAGATACCAGCCGATCGCAAGCAACAGGATCGCGTAGATCGCGTTCAGGCCATACAGGACGAGCGAGGCCTTCAGCGTGTCGAAATTGATGGTCATGGCGGCTCCAGCCCGGACAATCCGGAGAGAACTCGCAGCGGTGCGAAATGATCCCTGAGGTGGTCGAGGGAACACGGCACGAAACACTTCGTAGGGTGGATTAGCGAAGCGTAATCCACCGCTTCTGTCTCCACATCGGCAGACGCGGTGGATTACGCCTTCGGCTAATCCACCCTACGCACCTACAAGCCCTTGCGTTGCCCGACGGGCAAAACATCCAATTGGCTGGTCAATCTGCGCAAGCGAAAATATTCGCCTTTACAGAATTTCTGATTTGTCGCAGTGTCCCGCCACCTCATCCCCAGTCAGAGGGGCGTATCGCGATCGTCACGAAACGCGGGATGAGCCGTGGTGGACGCTGGCAGCACCGGCGCGAGAGGCATCGCAGGGCGGGCAACCGTGAGCGAGGAGCCTTCGCGCACACGACCGGTGCAATCAGCGTACGGCAAAACCGTGTCGTCCTGACGCCCGGGGTCTGTGCGTCAAGTCTTGCGGTGATGCGGCGGCCCGACCGGGTGCGCGCGTCAGCGATCTGCAAGGCGACGGGGGCAATAGTGCATCGCTCCCCGGGGAGAGCTCGGCATAAGCCATCAAACCACTGCGCAGGGAAGGCCGGTTGTTTGGCTTCACCTGTATGCCGCTGTGCAGCCTCTTGTAGCGCAACCTTCGCACAGTGGACCGCGGGTGCCCAGCCGGCATCCGGTCTTCCCTGCACCCTCTGACAAAAGAGGGTGACATGACCGCGCAAGACTCGGGCAGGACCTGTCGCGAGACTGCTGCGTTATGCTCGGTTTTCAAGAAGCACGCAAGTTTTGTCGAATTCGATCGTGATCGCACATGCGAACACCGCGACCAAACGTCATCACGCGTGGCCGGTCTTGCGCAGGACCATATTGGCGCAATAATGCTCCGCTACGTTGTGATCCGGAATCAACCGATCCCGTTTTTGGAGGTGACGAGAGTGTTCGCTCGCACCATTGCTCTGGCCGTCGCCATTGCCACCTTGGCCGCGTTTGATGCGGTTGCACAAACGGCCAACCAGCCGCCGGACACAATGGCGGCACGGGTCGAGGCCTGCACGCCCTGTCACGGCAACCAAGGCGAAGGCACCAACGACGTCTATTTCCCGCGGCTTGCCGGCAAGCCGGCCGGCTATCTCTACAACCAGCTCCTTGCCTTCAAGAATGGCCGGCGAAAGTATCCGCCGATGAACTATTTGCTGGAATTCCTGCCCGATCCGTATTTGCAGCAGATGGCCGACTATTTTGCGGATCAGCATCCACCACTGCCCCCCGTGGCAGCCAGCGATGCAAGCAAGGAAGTGCTGCAGCACGGCCAGTCGCTGGTGTCGCGCGGCGATCCGCAGCGACAGATTCCGGCGTGCGGAAGCTGCCATGGCCCCGCCCTGACCGGAATGGAGCCGGGAATTCCCGGCCTGCTCGGACTGCGCCCGAACTACATCAGCGCGCAGCTGGGAGCGTGGCGTTATGGTACGCGCACCGCGAAAGCGCCGGACTGCATGCAGCAGGTCGCGGCCCGGCTGACTGAGGACGACGTGACGGCGGTCGCGGCGTGGCTCGCGAGCCGCCCTGCGCCCGTGAACATCGCGCCGGCGCCGAAGGGTACGTATGTGCTGCCGTTCGCCTGCGGCAGTGAACCGGATTGAGGAGACGGAATTGCGATCGTGTTCACCAATCCTTGCCGTATGGCTGTTGCTTTTCGCCGGTTCGTCCGCCGAGGCACAGCCGAAGTCCAACCCTGATAGCCTTGTCGCGCGCGGCGAATATCTGGCGCGCGCCGGCGACTGCATCGCCTGCCACACAGCGCCCGAGGGCCACACCTTTGCCGGCGGACGCGCCATGCCGACGCCGTTCGGCACCCTGTATTCTTCCAACATCACGCCGGATCGCGATACCGGCATCGGTAAATGGACTGCCGAAGACTTCTACAAGGCGATGCACTACGGCCGCTTTCCGGACGGCGGATTGATGTATCCGGCAATGCCGTTCGCGTCCTACACCAAGGTCACGCGAGCCGACACGGAGGCGATCTTCGCCTATCTGAAGTCAATCCCGGCCGTGAACCAGCGGAATCGTGAGCACGATCTGCGCTTCCCCTATTCGAACCGCCAGCTGATCCTCGGCTGGCGCACGCTGTACTTCTCAGAGGGCGAGTTCAAACCTGATCCGACCAAATCCGCCGAATGGAACCGCGGGGCCTACCTTGTCGAGGGCCTCGGTCATTGCGGCATGTGCCATTCGCCGATCAACGCGCTCGGCGGCACCTCGCAATCGGATGCCTTCAAGGGTGGCCTGATCCCGATGCAGAACTGGTACGCGCCCTCGCTGACGTCCAACCGCGAGGCCGGGCTCGGCGACTGGAGCATCAAGGACATCACCGACCTGCTCCAGACCGGCGTCTCCATGCGCGGCGTCGTCTACGGCCCGATGGCCGAGGTCGTGCACAACAGCCTGCAATATCTCAGCGACGAGGACACCAGGGCGATGGCCGTGTACCTCAAGGGCATCGCGGAGCCCTCGCCTCCGCCGCCGGCAAGCTCGACGCTGCCGACCACCGAGAGCAGCCTGCTGGTCAGCCTCGGCAAGACCGTCTACGACAAGCACTGCGCGAGCTGTCACGGGCTGCAGGGCGAAGGCAAGCCGCCGCACTGGCCGCCGCTTGCCAACAACCAGTCAATCGAGATGCAGTCGGCGGTCAATCCGATCCGCATGGTGCTCAATGGCGGCTATCCGCCGGGCACCAAGGGCAACCCGATGCCCTACGGCATGCCACCCTTCGCGGGTTTATTGTCCGACAACGAGATCGCCGCCGTCGTCTCCTACATCCGTACCGCCTGGGGCAATCGCGGCACGCCGGTCTCGGCGCGGGAGGCCAACGAGCTGCGCTCCGCACCGCTGAACTGAGAAATCACATGATCAATTCAGATCCGCCGACCAGCCCAGCCGCCGCCGACCAGGCCGTCGAGGATGTCGTTGCGCAGGGGCCGTCCGGCGCGATCGTGCTCGCCGGCATCGCCACGGCCTGCGTCGTCGCGATGTGGTTCGCCTTCTATCTGTTCGTGTTCCTGCCGCGCGGATCGCTGCAATGAGCACAGAAGACACCCATGGCAGCGCCGAGGTCGCGGCCCGCGTCGAGCGGCGCTGGGCCACCATTGCCGTGATCATCATCGTGATGATGGCGCTGCTGGCGGCCTTTGCCGGCATCCACCGCGCGACCATGCCGCAGCCGCGCGTCGAGATCACCGATCCCTCGCGGCTGCATCTGTCCGGCGAATTCGTCGAGAGCAATCTCGGCAGCGTACTGGAGACAAGCGGCAACGTGACCGTGCGCGCGATCGGGCAGCAATATTCCTTCACGCCGGCCTGCATCGTGGTGCCCGTGGACACGCCGATCACGCTGCGTGCCACCAGCGCCGACGTCGTGCATGGCATCCTGATCCAGGGCACCAACGTCAACACCATGCTGGTGCCCGGCTACATTTCCGAGCAGCTCATGCGCTTTACGCGCACCGGCGACTACCTGATGCCCTGCCAGGAGTTTTGCAGCTTTGGCCACGAGGGCATGTGGGGCAAGGTCAAGGTGATCGACAAGACCGAATTCGCGGGTCGTGCCAAGGCTGGCGGGAGGCTGAGCTGTGTTGGTCAATAGGAAGCTCATCCTCGCCCATTTCTGGCTGGCCTTCGCCGTGTTCGGCATCGCGCTCACGCTCGGCGCCTGGCAGATGTTCATCCGCAGCCCAATCGGCACCTGGCTGTCCAATCCCGAGCTCTATTACCGCTCGCTGACCGCGCACGGCACGGTGATGGGCTACGTGTTCCCGACGCTGGTCGCGATGGGATTCGGCTATGCCATCAGCGAATCCGCGCTGCAGCAGCGCCTGGTCGGCGTGCGCTGGGCCTGGGCCGGATTCTGGCTGATCGTCGCCGGCAGCATCATGGCGGTGATCCCGATCGCGCTCGGCCGCGCCTCGGTGCTCTACACCTTCTATCCGCCGCTGATCGGCAACGTCTTCTACTATCTCGGCGTGGTCCTGGTCGTGGTCGGCTCGTGGATCTGGGTCGCGCTGATGTCGATCAATCTGCGGGTCTGGCGAAAGGCTCATCCCGGCGCGCCCGTGCCGCTCGCGATGTTCGCCAATGTCGCGGGTTCTTATTTGTGGGCCTGGACTGCGGTCGGCGCCGCGCTCGAGTTGCTGTTGCAGATCATCCCGGTCGCGGCGGGGCTGAAGAACACGATCGATGCCGGGCTCGCCCGCATCTTCTTCTCCTGGACGCTGCACGCCATCGTCTATTTCTGGCTGATGCCGACCTACATCGCCTATTACACCATCGTTCCGCGCGCGATCGGCGGCCGGGTCTATTCCGACAGCATGGCGCGGATCTCCTTCATCCTGTTCCTGGTGGTGGCGATGCCGATCGGCATGCATCACACCTTCGCCGATCCGCAGGTCGGCGCCGGCTTCAAGTTCATCCACTCGGCCTTCACGGCGCTGGTGGCGCTGCCGACGCTGCTGACGGTGTTCACGATCTGCGCCTCGGTCGAGATCGCGGCGCGGCTGCGCGGCGGCCGCGGCATGTTCGGCTGGATCGGCGCCCTGCCCTGGGACAATCCGATGATGCTGGCGCTGGCGTTCTCCTTCGTCATGCTCGGCTTCGGCGGCGCCGGCGGCCTCATCAACATGAGCTATCAGCTCGATGCGTCGATCCACAACACGCAGTGGATCACCGGCCATTTCCACCTGATCTTCGGCGGCGCCATCGTGATCATGTACTTTGCGATCGCCTATGATCTGTGGCCGCATCTGACCGGGCGCGAGCTGATCGATATCCGCCTGATGCGCAGCCAGCTCTGGCTGTGGTTCGTCGGCATGATCGTCACCACGTTCCCCTGGCACTGGGTCGGCATCTTGGGCATGCCGCGCCGCATGGCCTATTTCGATTTCGGCGATCCCGGCATCGCGCCACAGGCGCTTTCCGTCACCCTCTCGGCGATCGGCGGTTTCATCCTGCTGGCGTCGGGCATCATGTTCATCGTCATCCTGGCGCGCGGCATGCGCGCGCCTCAGGCCGACGCCGGGCCCTACCGCTTTGCGCTCGCCGTGCACGAACCGAGGACGGTGCCCGTCGCGCTCAATACGCATGCATTGTGGGTGGCGCTGATGATCGCCCTCACCCTCACCAATTACGGCTATCCGATCCTGAACCTGGCGCTGAGTTCGGGCACGTCGGTGCCGGCCGTCTATGTGGGAGCGCAGTGATGAGCGCGCGCGACCTCTTCACCTTCAGCAATCCGCATTTCACGCGAGGCGTCGGCATCACCGCCGCGATCCTGATCGTGACTGCGATTGCCGGCTTCATCGTGCTGCCCTTCGCGCAGCCCTGGGTGCAATTCGCCAATGTCTGGGACGCAATCTGCAGCGCCGCCGGCGTGCCGCAGCGTGCGGCCAGCGTCACGGCGCCCGAGCAGACCAAGCGGCTGACCGAGGTCGTGCTCACCTCGAATACGCTGTCACGCCCGAGCCAGGAGGCGATCGGCCGCGGCGCGACGCTGGCGCAGCGTTGCGCCATCTGCCACGGCCCGACCGGCATCAGCCGGGCGGATTCGCCCAATCTCGCTGGTCAGTATGCTGCCGTGATCTACAAGGAGCTGCACGATTTCCGCTCGGGTGCGCGCACCAATGCCGTGATGTCGCCGTTTGCGGTCAACCTCACCGACCAGGAGATCGCGGATCTCTCGAACTATTACGCCTATCTGCCGCGGCTTCCGGCCTACCACCCGACACCGCAACTGCCGAAACCCAACATCGTCATCTACGGCGCGCCGATGCGCGGGATCGCGCCCTGCGGTTCCTGCCATGGCAGTCTCGACAACAAGACCGGCAGCCCGTGGCTGGAGGGTCAGTCCGAGGCCTACATGAAGGCGCAGCTCCAGGCCTTTGCCACAGGCGAGCGGCGCAACGACATCAGCCAGCAAATGCGCAACATCGCCCGAGCCATGACGCCCCAGGAGATCGAGCAGGCCGCGGCGTATTACGCCTCGCAGCCGCCGGATGTGGTGAAGGCGGTGGATTGAAGGGTGACGCACACGTGCCCCGGACGCAGCGCAGCGCTCCTTCAGCGGTGCGCTGCAGAGCCGGGGCCCATGCTTTGCGGCGCTCTGGGTCCCGGCTCTGCGCAGCAACGCTACGCGCTGCAGCGTGTCCGGGACACGGGAGTTGTAACAGCTACGTCGACGCCAGCTTCGGCCGCCCGTAGATCGCATCCGCCCGCTTTTCGAACGCGATGGAGAATCGCGCGAAGGCGGCATCGAACATCGAGCCCATCAGCAACGCCAGCATGCGGCTCCTGAACTCGTAGGACAGGAAGAAACCGACGTCGCAGACGCCCTCACCCTTGGGCTCGAACGTCCAGCGGTTTTCGAGATTACTGAACGGACCTTGCAGATATTCGACCAGGATTTTCAGATTGGCGCGATCCAGCGTCACCCGGCTGGTGAAGGACTCCTTGACCAGCTTGAACGACACCGTCATGTCGGCGACCAGCACCTCGGTGCCGTCGGGCTTGGCCATCCGCTGGCGCACCTTCAGCGCGCTGCACAGCGGCACGAACTCCGGATAGCGCTCGATGTCGGCGACCAGATCGAACATCTCGGAGGCGCTGTGATTGACACGGCGCTTGCTCGAAAATTTGGGCATGGCGGTTCAGCGGGCGGTCGCGGCCCGCGCGGCCTGCAGTCTCGCGAAATCCTCGCCGGCGTGATGCGACGAGCGGGTGAGCGGGCTCGCCGACACCATCAGGAAGCCCTTGGTGTAGGCGACCTTTTCGTACGAGGCGAACTCGTCCGGCGGCACGTAACGCATCACGGCGTGGTGCTTGCGGGTCGGCTGAAGATACTGGCCGATGGTCAGGAAATCGACCTCGGCCGAGCGCAGATCGTCCATCACCTGCTGCACCTCGTGGCGCTCCTCACCGAGGCCCACCATGATGCCGGACTTGGTGAAGATGGTGGGATCGAGCTCCTTGACCCGCTGCAACAGCCGGATCGAATGGAAGTAGCGCGCGCCGGGCCGCACCGTGAGATAGCGCGACGGCACGGTCTCGAGATTGTGGTTGAAGACATCGGGCTTCGCGGCAACGACCACTTCGAGCGCGCCTTCCTTGCGCAGGAAGTCGGGCGTCAGGATCTCGATCGTGGTCGAAGGGCACGCAGCGCGGATGGCGCGGATCGTCTCCGCGAAATGCTGGGCGCCGCCATCAGTGAGGTCGTCGCGGTCGACCGAGGTGATGACGACATGGGCAAGGCCGAGCTTGGCGGTCGCCTCGGCGACGTTCTGCGGCTCGGCTGCGTCAAGTGCATTCGGCAGGCCGGTCTTGACGTTGCAGAAGGCGCAGGCGCGGGTGCAGGTGTCACCCATGATCATGAAGGTGGCGTGCTTCTTGTCCCAGCACTCACCGATGTTCGGGCAGCCAGCCTCCTCGCACACCGTGTGCAGGCCGTTGGCCCGCACGATGTTGCGGGTGTCGGCGTAGCCGCGGGTATTGGGGGCGCGCACACGGATCCAGTCCGGCTTCGGCGGGGAAGCGGAATCAGGCCGGTTCACCTTTTCGGGGTGGCGCGGGCGCAGCGGGTTCGAGATGGTATCGACAATAACGACCATGGGGTGTCCGGTCTGTTCAGGTCCTACCTAGTCGGTCTCGCCAGGCATCGCAACCCGGCTCGCACCACTTCAGGGAACATGGCAGATATGGGCAATATCCTGCTCTGTTCTCAAGCGATTCTCACCTCGAATGGCTCCAATCCCGAAGACTTCACTACCGCGGCTCGGCAAAGCGCTGAAGCGCAGCTTTTTCGATCGCAACGTCCGCGAGGTCGCTCACGACCTGATAGGCGCCACCATGCTGGTGGACGGCGTCGGCGGGATCATTGTGGAGGTCGAGGCCTATCATCATACCGAGCCGGCGGCGCACTCCTACAACGGCCCGACGCCGCGGAACCAGATCATGTTCGGCCCGCCGGGCTTTGCCTATGTCTACCGCTCCTACGGCATCCATTGGTGCGTCAATTTCGTCTGCGAGGCGGAAGGCTCGGCCAGCGCCGTGCTGATCCGCGCGCTGGAGCCCACCCATGGACTCGCCGCGATGCGCCGCCGCCGTCATCTCCAGGATTTGCAGGCGCTGTGCTCGGGCCCTGGCAAGCTGACCGAAGCGCTCGGCATCACCATTGCGCACAACGCCCTGCCGCTGGACCGGTCGCCGATCGCGCTGCATGCGCGGACAGAGGACATCGAGGTCGCGACCGGCATCCGGATCGGCATCACCAAGGCGGTCGAGCTGCCCTGGCGCTACGGCGTCAGAGGCTCGAAGTTTCTCAGCAAGCCGTTTCCGAAGTAGTTGTCGTTCCGGGGGGGCGTCAAAGACGCGAACCCGGAACCTCGAGATTCTCAGGTGCGCAATTGCGCACCGGAGTTCGGCTCTTCGAGCCGACCCGGAATGACGGCGCGGCTACGACGCCTGCTTCAGCCGCTCCATGGCTTCGAGCAGCTTGGCCTTGCGGGCCAGCGCGGCCTCGCGCTTTTCGCGCTCCTCCTCGACGACCTCTTCGGCCGCGTTGGCGACGAATTTCTCGTTCGCCAGCTTGGACTCGGCGCGCTTGATGTCGGCGTCGGCCTTGCCGATCTCCTTGTCGAGGCGCGTGCGCTCGGCGGCGACGTCGACCACGCCCTTGAGCGGCAGCGCGGCTACCTCGCCGCGCACCAGCAACTGGACCGCACCGTCGGGCGCACGGTCGGCGAAGGAGATGTCCGACAGCCGGGCCATGCGCTTGATGACGTCGGTCCAGCGCGGCGCGCGCTCCCTCGTTTCAGTCGAGGCGCCAGCAAGCACCAGCGCCGTCAGCGTCGCCGGCGGGATGTTCATCTCGGCGCGCACCGAACGGATCTGCGTGACGAGGTCGATCACCCAGCCGATCTCGGCTTCGGCCTTGGGATCGGTGAAGTCGGCATGGTCGAAGATCGGCAGCACCCAGGCCGGCGAGACGAGCGGATCGGTCACCCCCGTCGTCGCAGCCAGCATCGCAAGCTGCTCCGGCGTCGGCTCGGCCCGCTTCAGCGGCCATTGCGCCAATGCGAGCAGGCCGTCGCGCTTGGCCGTGACTTCCCACAGCTCTTCGGTGATGAAGGGCATGAAGGGGTGCAGCAGCTTCAGGATCTCGTCGCGCGCCCAGGCGACCATGGCGCGGGTCTCGTCCTTGGCGGGACTGTCCGGACCAAGCAGCACGGGTTTTGCGAGCTCGACGTACCAGTCGCAATAGACGTTCCAGACGAAGCGATAGATCGCGCTTGCCGCGTCGTTGAAGCGATAGGCTTCGATCGCCTCGGTCACCTCACGCGTGGTGTGCGCGCTCTCATGCGCGATCCAGCGATTCAGCGTCTCCTTCGCCTTCGCCGGCTCGAAACCGTCGGGCACGGCGCAGTGGTTCATTTCCGCAAAGCGGGACGCATTCCAGAGCTTGGTCGCGAAATTGCGATAGCCCTCGACGCGGCTGGTGGCGAGCTTGATGTCGCGCCCCTGCGCCGCCATCGCGGCCAGCGTGAAGCGCAGCGCATCCGCGCCGTATTCGTCGATCAGGTTGAGCGGATCGATGACGTTGCCCTTCGACTTCGACATCTTGGCGCCCTTCTCGTCACGGACGAGGGCGTGAATGTAGATGGTCGAGAACGGCACCTCCTTCATGAAGTGCAGGCCCATCATCATCATGCGGGCGACCCAGAAGAAGATGATGTCGAAGCCGGTCACCAGCGCGTTGGTCGGGTAGTAGCGCTGCACCTCGGGGGCGTCTTCCGGCCAGCCGAGCGTCGAGAACGGCCACAGCGCCGAGGAGAACCAGGTGTCGAGCACGTCCTCGTCGCGGGTGATGAAGCCTTCGCGCTTGTTGCGGTCGAGCGCCATCTCGCGGCCCTGCTCGGCCGTGATGACTTCCTGCTCGACATAATAGCCGAGCGCGTGGCTGACGGCCTCCTCCTCGGTCTCGGCGACGAACACCTTGCCGTCAGGTCCGTACCAGGCCGGGATCTGATGGCCCCACCAGAGTTGGCGCGAGATGCACCAGGGCTGGATGTTCTCCATCCATTCGAAATAGGTCTTTTCCCAGTTCTTCGGCACGAACGACGTTTCGCCCGAACGCACCGCTGCGATCGCGGGCTTGGCCATCGTCTTGGCGTCGACGTACCACTGGTCGGTCAGATACGGCTCGATCACGGTGCCGGAGCGATCGCCATGCGGCACCATGTTGGTGTGCGGCTCGATCCGCTCGACGAAGCCGAACGAGTCCAGCCGCTCGACGATGCGCTTGCGCGCGATAAAGCGATCGACCTTGTGGAATTCCTCGGCGAATTGCCCGGCGCCTTCCGGCAAATCGCGAAGATAGTCCTCGTTGTCGACGAGATCGAGACAGCCTTCCCTGTCGATCACGCTGATGCGGCGCAGGCCGTGGCGATTGCCGACCTCGAAGTCGTTGAAGTCGTGCGCCGGCGTTATCTTCACCGCGCCCGAGCCCTTTTCCGGATCGGAATAGTCGTCGGCAACGATCTGGATCTTGCGGCCCACCAGCGGCAGGATCACGTTCTTGCCGACCAGCTTCAGATAGCGCTCATCCTCGGGATGCACCGCAACCCCGGTATCGCCGAGCATGGTCTCGGGACGCGTGGTGGCGACGACGATGAAGCTCGAGGGATCCTCGGGATTGAACGTCTTGCCCTCGATCGGATAGCGTAGGTACCACAGGTGACCCTTCACCTCGGTCTGCTGCACTTCGAGATCGGAGATCGCAGTCAAGAGCTTGGTGTCCCAGTTCACCAGCCGCTTGTCCTTGTAGATCAGCCCCTCGCGGTGCAGCTCGACGAACACCTTGACGACGGCTTTCGAGAGGCCCTCGTCCATGGTGAAGCGTTCGCGCGACCAGTCGCAGGAGGCGCCGAGCCGCTTGAGCTGGTTGATGATGGTGTCGCCGCTCTCGGCTTTCCACTGCCAGACCCGCTCCAGGAATTTCTCGCGGCCCATCTCGCGGCGGCCGGGCTGCTGGCGCTCCATCAGCTGCCGCTCGACCACCATCTGGGTCGCGATGCCGGCATGGTCGGTGCCGGGCTGCCACAGCACGTCGCGTCCGCGCATGCGTTCGAACCGGCACAGGATGTCCTGCAGCGTGTTGTTGAGGGCATGGCCCATGTGCAGCGAGCCCGTCACGTTCGGCGGCGGGATCACGATGGTAAAAGGCACGGCGTCGCGGCGGTCGGGGCGACCGGCCTTGAAGGCAAGGCTGTCCTCCCACACCACGGACATGCGGGCTTCGATATCGGCGGGCTGGTAATTTTTCTCGATCATGGGGCTGCTAGAAAGCCGCGTGTGCGGGTCAAGTCAACGGGAAGCTCAGCGGCAAAGGGCATTCGGCCCGGTCCGCAGGCCGAATATGCCCTGGGAGCAGGGCTATATCGGGGCCGAACCGCCCGCCTCAGCGGCCGCCGCGCGAGACCCGCTCGATTTCGGCCTTCACGATGCGTTCAACCAGGCCCGGAAGGTTGTCATCGAGCCAGGACTTCAGCATCGGACGCAGCATCTCCTTGACCAGATCCTCCAGCGTCCGCGCATTGCTGCTGAGCACCGTATGGGCCAGGGAGTTGAAGGCGGATTCGACCGCCGAGACCGTCGATTGCGCGAGGATTGGCTGCTGCGGCGGCAGCGGCGGGGCTTCGAAGTCCACCGGCGCGTAGGACGGTGGCGGCGTTGGACGCGGCGGAGGCGATTCGGCGAATTCGAGATCGTCGCGCGGCTCGACCTTGCGAAAGCTCGGTGGCGGCGGAGGCGGCGTCGGATCCATCGCCATCTCGTCGGTCAATTCGAGCACGTCGGGTTCGGGCTCAGGCTCAGGCTCGGGCGCGCGGACCTCGGGCGCAGGCGTGGCCGCATCGAGCCCCGCCAGCAGCGCGTCGATGTCGTCTTGGTTGTTTGATGCATCCGCCGCAGGTGCAGGTGGCGGGGCCGGTGCCGGCTTTGCG
>NZ_JALBHA010000133.1:0-13029 GCF_023006445.1 Bradyrhizobium sp. SHOUNA76 | reverse complement strand
CCGACCCACGCGCGAGGCTGCGGTGAGGCGGCCTTCCGACCAGTCGGGGCCGACCTCCACGATGTGTCCGCGCTCGCGAAGATTTTCGATGGTTGCCTTGGGCACGCGGTTCTCGACCACGAGCACGCCGGGGCGCGCGGTGCGCGGCCAGAACGAGATCGGGAAATGCTCGGAGTGCCAGGCCGGCTCGTCGATCGCTTCCTGGAGATTGAGATTGCAATGGACGTGGCGCAGGAAGAACTGCGTGATCCATTGATCCTGCTGGTCGCCGCCGGGCGAGCCCCAGGCGAGGTAGGGCTCGCCATCGCGCAGCGCCATGGTCGGCGACAGCGTGGTGCGCGGCCGCTTGCCCGGCGCGAGCGAGCTCGGTTGGTTCTCTTCCAAGTCGAACATCTGCGCACGGCTGCCGAGGCAGAAACCCAGCTCGGGAATGATCGGGGAGGATTGCAGCCAGCCTCCCGACGGCGTCGAGGACACCATGTTGCCGGCTTTGTCGATGATGTCGAAATGCACGGTGTCGCCGCGCACCTCGCCGAATCGCCCCACGGTTGGTTCACCGGCGCCAAGCGCGCCAACGGCCTCGCGTTGGCCTTCAGCGCGGCGCAGCTTGACCACGCCGCCAAGGCCCTCCACCATGCCGGGCCGGAGATCGAGCGAAGCTTTCTCGGTAACCAACTTACGACGTTCGTCGTTGTAGGCATCCGACAGCAGCGTCCCGATCGGGATCTCGCTGAATTTCGGATCGCCGTAGAATTTCTCGCGGTCGGCGAAGGCGAGCTTTGCGCATTCGATCTGGAGGTGGATGAACTCCGGCCCGGTCGGATCGAGTCCGTCGAGCGCAAAGCCCTTCAATAGCGCGAGCTGCTGCAGGGTGACCGGTCCCTGGCTCCAGACGCCGGCCTTGCAGACGGTGTAGCGGCCATAATCGTAGGTCAGCGGCGCCTCGATCGTCGGCTGCCAGCGCGCCATGTCGTCGGCGGAAAGGACGCCGCGATGCGGCGAGCCGCTGACGTCCATCACTTCCTGCGTCCGGCAGAACTTGTCGATAGCTTCGGCGACGAAACCTTGCGACCACGACTTGCGCGCGCGCTCGATCTCGGCGTCACGGCCTCCACCGCCGCTCTCGGCTTCGTTGAGAATGCGGGTGTAGGTCGCCGCCAGTGTCTTGTTGGTAAAGAGCGTGCCGGGCTTCGGCACCTCGCCGTTCGGCAGGTAAACCGCCGCCGAGGTCGGCCAGTGCTTGCGGAACAATTGCTCGACGGTCTGGATCGTGGCGCAGGCGCGCTCGACCAATGGATAGCCGTCGCGCGCGTAGGAGATCGCGGCCTCCAGCACATCGCGCACGCGCATCGTACCGTAGTCGCGCAGCAGCATCATCCAGGATTCAAAGGTGCCGGGGACGCAGGCCGCGAGCAGGCCGGTGCCTGGCACCATGTCAAGGCCCTCGCTCCTGTAATGCGCAATGGTGGCGCGCGCCGGCGCCGGTCCCTGGCCGCAGATCACCTCGGTGCGCCCATGCTTCACGTCGTGCACGATGACAGGCACGTCGCCGCCGGGGCCGTTCAGATGCGGCTCGACCACCTGGAGCGTGAAGGCTGTGGCAACGCCGGCGTCGAAGGCATTGCCGCCCTTTTCCAGAATAGCCATGCCGACGGCGGTCGCGATCCAGTGCGTGGTGGCAACGACCCCGAACGTGCCCTCGATCTCGGGGCGCGTCGTGAACGGATCGGGATTGACGTT
Organism: Bradyrhizobium sp. SHOUNA76; assembly: GCF_023006445.1. NCBI lineage: Bacteria > Pseudomonadati > Pseudomonadota > Alphaproteobacteria > Hyphomicrobiales > Nitrobacteraceae > Bradyrhizobium > Bradyrhizobium sp. SHOUNA76. Next base: position 11,289 of record NZ_JALBHA010000133.1, on the reverse strand, counting down.
GCTGGCCATGGATTACCTCATTTGCGGCACGCGCAATTGATCACAGGCGATGCCGCGCCGCCAATGCGCTGCTAGCATGGCACGCGCGCATCACGCCGGGACCGGCGCGGTGTTGACCGCGTGGCAGGCGACACCGTCGATCAGTTCCGGCGTCTCCTTGCGGCAGAGATCGAACGCCAGCGGGCAGCGCGGATTGAAGGCGCAGCCGGAGGGCGGGTTGATCGGGTTCGGGATCTCGCCCTTCACGGGGATGCGCTGGCGGCCGCTCATGGCAAGATCAGGCACGGCGCCGAGCAGCATCTTGGTGTAGGGCATGCGCGGATTGGCGAACAGCTCGCGTCCCTCCGCGATCTCCACGATGCGGCCGAGATACATCACGCCGACGCGGCTCGCCATGTGGCGAACCACGGCGAGGTTGTGGCTGATGAACATGTAGGTCAGGCCGAACTTGTCTTGGAGGTCGCGCATCAGATTGAGAATCTGCGCCTGCACGGAGACGTCGAGCGCCGAGGTCGGCTCGTCGCACACGATGAACTCGGCATCGGAGGCGAGCGCCCGCGCGATCGCGATACGCTGGCGCTGGCCGCCGGAGAATTCGTGCGGAAACTTCAGCCGGTCGTCGGGATGCAGGCCGACAAGGCTGAGCAACTCGCCGACGCGGGCCTGGATGTCGCGCTCGCCCTGGATCAGGTTGAAGGCGCGGATCGGCTCGGAGATGATGGCATCCACCCGGAAGCGCGGGTTCAGGCTCGCATAGGGGTCCTGGAAGATCATCTGGATGCGGCGGCGCAGCTTTCGGCGTGCCGGCGCTTGCCGCGGATCCGTCATCGAGACGCCGTCGATCAGGACGTCGCCCGAGCTGGGCGGCAGCAGGCCCACGACCATCCGCGCCACCGTGGTCTTGCCCGAGCCGGATTCGCCGACCAGCGCAAACGTCTCGCCCTTCCTGATATCGAATGCGACGTGATCCACCGCCTTGAGATATTCGAGGTGCCCGCCTTCGAGCACGCGGTTGAGCCAGGGTTTTGAGACGTCGAAGACGCGACGCAGGCCCCTGGCCTGAACGAAGGGGGCGCTCATGCCGCGCTCTCCGCCGGCACATTGTCATAGAGATGGCAGGCGACCGATTGCGCGCCCCGTGGCAGCGGCTCCGGCCGGTCAACACGACAGCGGTCGAATGCGAAGTCGCAGCGCGGATTGAACGAGCAGCCGCGCGGGATTGCCGACAGCCGCGGCATGGAGCCGGGAATCTGCATGAGGCGCTTGTCGTCGCCGGCCAGCGTCGGGATCGCGCCCATCAGGCCCTTGGCGTAAGGGTGCAGCGGATTTCTGACGACATCCTGGACCGGACCGATCTCGGCGACACGGCCGGCATACATCACCGCGACGCGGTCGGAGGTCTCCGCGATCACGCCCATGTCGTGCGTCACCAGCATCACGGCGGTGCCGTGGTCGCGGCCGAGCCGCTTGATCAGCGAGATGATCTGCGCCTGCACGGAGACGTCGAGCGCGGTGGTCGGCTCGTCGGCGATAATCAGCTCGGGCTCGGCGCAGATCGCCAGCGCAATCACGACGCGCTGGCGCATGCCGCCCGAGAATTCGTGCGGATAGCCGTCGATGCGCTTTTCCGGCGCGGGAATGCCGACCTCGGCGAGCAGGTCGATGGCGCGGCGGCGGGCGGCCGTCTCCGACAGGTTCAGGTGGGTTCGGATCGTCTCGATGATCTGGTCTCCGACCCGGTAGAGCGGATTGAGCGAGGTGAGGGGGTCCTGGAAGATCATGCCGATCCGCTTTCCACGGATGCGGCGCATCTCCTCCGGCGGCAGATTGTCGATGCGCTGACCGGCCAGATGGATCTCGCCGCCGGCGATGCGGCCGGGCGGATCGATCAGGCCAATCACGGCGAGACCGGTGACGGATTTGCCGGCTCCGGATTCGCCGACCACGCCCAGCACTTCGCCTTTGGCGATGTCGAAGGAGACGCCGTCGATGGCGCGCAGCGTGCCGCGGCGGGAAGCGAACTCCACCTGAAGGTTGCGCACGGAGAGAACGGGCTCGGTCATGGGCGAGGCGCTCTTGTCAAAGTTTTGCTCATCGAAGTTTTGGGTTGAGCGCGTCGCGCAGCCAGTCGCCGAGCAGGTTGATCGACAGGATCAGCCCGGCCAGCGCGAGTCCGGGAAAGGCGACGATCCACCATTCGCCGGCGAAAAGATAATTGTTGCCGATGCGGATCAGCGTGCCAAGCGAGGGCATGGTGTCGGGCAGGCCGACGCCGAGGAAGGAGAGCGTCGCCTCGGTGATGATGGCCAGCGCAAGATTGATGGTGGCGATGACGAGGATCGGCCCCATCGTGTTGGGCAGCACGTGTCGCAGCATGATCTTCGGCGCGGGCAGGCCGATCAGCTGCGCGGCGGCCACGTAGTCCTTGTTCTTCTCGACCATCACGGAGCCGCGCACCGTCCGGGCATAGCCGACCCAGAAACTCAGGCCGATCGAGATCACCAGCACCACCAGCATGCTGTTGGCATCCAGCCGGTTACCAAAGATCGATTTCGCGATGCCGTTGACCAGCAGCGCGATCAGAATGGCGGGGAAGGTGAGTTGCACATCGGCGATCCGCATGATCACGCCGTCGACCGCCCCGCCGAAATAGCCCGCGATCAGGCCGAGCGCGATGCCGAGCGCGCCGGCGAAGATCACGCCGGCGACGCCCACGGCCAGCGAGATGCGCATGCCGTAGAGAATTGCGGAGAACACGTCGCGGCCCTGCTCGTCGGTGCCGAGCAGGAACGGGCTTTGGCCGTCGGCGGTCCAGAGCGGCGAGATCCGAGAGTTCATCAACTGGAGCTGCGCCGGATCGAACGGGTTCTGCACGGCGAGCGCGGATGCAAAGATCGCAAGCAGGAAGAACAGCACGGTAATAGCCGCCGCCACCATGGTCAGCTTGGAACGGCGGAACGAATAGAAGATGTCGCTGTCGAGAGCGCGGCTGAGCCAACTGCGGCCGGCATGCGCGGGCGGCGCGCTCTGCTTGTCGGAATTGGAGGCGACTGCGTCGGACATGCAGGGCTGCCTTATGTGGCGCGGCCGACGGTCGCGCGCAGGCGCGGATCGACCACGGTGTAGAGGATGTCGACCACCAGATTGATGGTGACGAAGATCAGAGAAACCATCAGCAGATAGGCGGCCATGATCGGGATGTCGACGTTTTGCACGGCCTGCACGAACAGGAGTCCCATACCCGGCCATTGGAACACGGTTTCGGTAATGATCGAAAAAGCAATTACCGAGCCAAACTGAAGTCCGGCCACCGTTATCACGGGAATGAGCGTGTTCTTCAGCGCGTGGCCGAAATGGATGGCGCGGGTGGTCAGGCCCCTAGCGCGAGCGAAGCGGATGTAGTCGGTCCGCAGCACTTCCAGCATCTCCGCGCGCACCAGCCGCATGATCAGGGTCATCTGGAACAGGCCGAGCGTGATCGAGGGCATGATCAGCGCCTTTAGTCCCGACAACGTGAGCAGACCCGTGCTCCACCAGCCGAGCTTGACCACCTCGCCGCGACCGAACGAGGGCAGCCAGCCCAATGTCACCGCGAACAGATAGATCAGCAAAATGCCGATCAGGAAAGTCGGCAACGAGATGCCGATCAGCGAAACCGCCTGAAACAATTTGGCGAGCACGGTGTCGCGCTTGAGCGCCGAATAGACACCCATCAGAATGCCGAACACCATGGCAAACACGGTCGCGCAGACCGCAAGTTCCAGCGTGGCCGGCATACGCTCCATCAACAACGTCGAGACCGGCTGGCGGAACTGGTAGGAGACGCCGAACTTGAATTGCGCGGCGTCGACGAAATAGCGCACGAACTGCACCGGCACGGGATCATCGAGGCCGAGCGACTTGCGCACGACCTCGCGTTCGGCCGCCGACGTGTCGATCGAGACGATCTGGTTGACGGGGTCGCCGGCGAAACGGAACATCGAGAAGGCGATGATGCCGACGGCGAACATGACGCCGATGGCCTGAACGGCGCGGCGAAGAGTGAAAGCGAGCATGCCTTCCACTGTCCTTGGGTGTGCGTGCGGCTGACGCCTCTGTCAGCCGGAAAAGGAAAGGTCCCGGAAGCCTGACGCCGCCGGGACCTCGTGTTCAACTGACGCTATTCCTTCTTGGTTGCCCAATGGAACATGACCAGGTTGTCGGCGCGCTGCGGCAGGTTGACCTTTTTCGATACGCCCCAGGCCAGCGCCTGCTGGTGCAGCGGGATGTAGGACCAGTCCTTGTTGCCGATTTCGTAGGCCTGCTTGATCAGCTGGTTGCGCTTGGCAGCGTCGGTTTCGACCAGCACCTTGTCGGTGATGGCGTCGAACTCCTTGTTGCAGTAGCCGCCGAGATTGGCCTCGCCCCGCGAAGACTTCGCATCGTCGCGGCAGCCCATGATGTCGTAGAGCACGTTGTGCGAGTCCATCGTGCTCGGCGTCCAGCCCAGCAGGTAGAACGAGGTCTGGTAGCCGCCCTGCTTCAGCACCTTGGCGAAGTATTGCGCCTTCGGCTGCGCCAGAAGATTGATCTTGACGCCGATGCGGGCAAGCATGCCGACCACGGCCTGGCAGATGGCAGCGTCGTTGACGTAACGGTCGTTCGGACAATCCATCGTGACCTCGAAGCCGTCGGGATAGCCGGCCTCTGTCAGGAGCTTCTTGGCGCCGTCAGGGTCGAATTTCGGTCGCGTGAACTCCTTGGACAGCACGAACAATTCCGGTGCGATCATCAGGGCTGACGGTGTCGACAGCCCGCGCATCACGCGCGTCTTGATCAGCTCGATGTCGATCGCCTTGTAGAAGGCTTCGCGGACGCGGACGTCCTTGAACGGATTCTTGCCCTTGATGTTGGAGTAGAGCAGCTCATCGCGCATCTGATCGAAGCCGATGAAGATGGTGCGCAGCTCCGCCCCCTTCAGCACCTGGGCGTTCGGGCTGGAATCGACGCGGGAGATGTCCTGGATCGGCACCGGCTCGATGACGTCGACTTCGCCCGAGAGCAGAGCAGCGACGCGGGTGGCGTCCGAGGCGATCGGGGTGAAAACGATCTCCTTCAGGTTACCTTCCATCTTGCCCCAGTAATTGGGATTGGCCTTGAATACGGTCTTCACGCCAGGCTGATGGCTTTCGATGGTGAAGGGACCGGTGCCGTTCTCGTGCAGCGAGGCGTAGCTCGGCGTGGTCGCCGCCACCGGCGTCGGATCGACGACGTTGTTCTCCTCGGCCCATTTCTTGTCCATGATGTACCAGACATCCCACGAGTTATGCAGGATGGGATTGGGCGAAGGCAGAACGAAGTCGACGGTGTAGTCGTCGACCTTGACGACCTTGACGTCGGGCGCAAGGCGGGTCTGCATGTTGGACCCCTTCTTGCGGACGCGATCGGCGGAGAACACCACGTCATCGGCGGTGAAAGGGTCTCCGTTGTGGAATTTCACGCCCTTGCGCAAATGGAAGCGCCAGCGGGTCGGCTCCGGAGTTTCCCAGCTCTCCGCCAGCGCCGGAATGATCTTGAGGTCCTTGTCGCGCGCGGTGAGGCCTTGATAGACGTGACCGAGATGGGCGTGGGTGGTGCTCTCATTGAGCGTATAGGGATCGAGGGACTTAAGGTCACCTTGGTTGGCATAGCGCAGCGTCTGGCTGGTCGCGGGCGAGACCGTCAACGCAAACGTACCGGCGAGCGTCGCCGCGAACAGACTCCGACATACTGACATTCTTGACCCTCTCCACACCGCCGTGCCGGTGGTTTTTGATTGTTCGGCCGGCCGATTAATCCATGTTGCCCAGAGTTCTCGACCGGTGCAAGCGCCATTCCAGCAAGGAACGCGCCAAGTTGCACCGCTGTGCAGCAATGCTGACCGTGGCGTCTGGCATGGAGGACCGCGTCTTTCGACTTTGGTTGACCATACCCGCCAATTGCGGGACGGGGCATGTCGCGCCGGCATCAGGTCGCTTGCGTCGCACCACAACTCGCGGCGATACTCCGCCAAGCCGCTCGAATCTCATTCCGGAGGGGACATGAAAGTTAACATCGAAATCGACTGCACCCCCCTCGAGGCCCGCCAGTTCTTCGGCCTACCGGACGTGATGCCGATGCAGACCGCTGTCATGGACAAGCTGCAGCAACAGATGATGTCCAACATCGACAAGGTCTCCCCGGAATCGCTGATCCAGAGCTGGTTCACCTTCGATCCGAAGATCGCGGAGCGGTTTCAGGACATGTTCGTCACCATGGCCGGTCTCGGCAGCCCGCGCAGCGGCGACAAGAAGAAATAGTGTCGCCCGGGCCGGATGGGGCGCTGGAGAGAGGCCGGCTTCGTCCGCCGGGCCTCGGCCTGCTGCTTGCCGAGGCTCGCGGCCTGTTCGAATTCAACGCCAGCCTGCTGCTGTCGCCGCTTCTGATGCGCGCGCCCAGGGGCGACGGCCATCCGGTGCTGGCGTTGCCGGGCTTTCTCGCCAGCGATCTCTCGATGATGCCGATGCGGCGCTATCTCAGCGAGCTCGGCTATGAGGCGCATGCATGGCGAATGGGCCGCAACCTTGGTGGGCTGGGGCGGATGAGGGGTTCGCTGCGCAGTCGTCTCGTCGAAATCCATGCCGCCACGGGGCGCAAGGTCAGCCTGGTCGGGTGGAGTCTCGGCGGCGTCTATGCCCGTGATCTCGCACTGTGGGCGCCCGACAAGGTTCGCTATGTCATCACGCTCGGCAGCCCTTTTGCCAACGACGTGCGGGCGACCAACGCCACGCGGCTCTACGAGGCGCTGTCCGGCGAACGGGTCGAGGATTTTGCGGAAGCGCGCGAGGCGATCGCCGGCGATCTGCCGGTGCCGGCAACCTCGATCTATTCGCGCGCCGACGGTGTCGTGAACTGGCGGACCTGCTTGCTCCGTCCCTCCGACCGTGCCGAGAACATCGAGGTGTACCTGGCGAGCCATATCGGGCTCGGGGTGAACCCCGCGGCGCTGTGGGCCGTGGCCGACCGCCTGGCCCAACCGGAGGGGGAATTCTCGCCATTTGACCGGGCAGGGCCGTTTGCCATTGCATATCCCCCGCCGGAACAGGCAGTATCGGCCTGACGAGAAGCGCCGGCTAAGGCGCCCGTCAAATCTCGGGAGGGAACTATGGCTGACGGGAAGAAGCTGTCGTCGCTGGACGCGTCGTTTCTCTATCTGGAGACGCCGGAAATGCCGATGCATGTCGGGAGCATGGCGATCTTTCGCCTGCCCGACGACTACAAGGGCGACTTCTTCGAAGACTTCAAGGCGATGATCGTCTCGCGCCTGCACATCGCGCCGATCCTGAAGGCGCGGCTGGAGAAGGCGCCGCTCGACATCGACCATCCCTCCTGGGTGGAGGACGACCAGTTCGACATCGACCGCCACATCTTCCGCGCCAGCCTGCCGCAGCCGCGCGACCGGGCCACGCTCGAGCGCATCGTCGGCTGGATGCACGCCAAGCTGTTGAACCGGGCCCGCCCGCTCTGGGAGTTCTACGTGTTCGAGGGCATGAAGGAAAACGAGGTCGGGCTTTATTCCAAGATGCACCATGCCGCCATCGACGGCGGCGCCGGTGCGGCGCTGACCAACATGATCTACGATATCTCCCCGATCCCGCGGAAGGTCGATCCGCCGACGGCAGGAGCCAAGCCCGGACAGGAGCCGCGCGACATCGCCGCGAACCTGCTCGATTCCTATCAGCAGCTCTTCACCCAGCCGCTCGATGCCTCGGCCGCCGCGAAGAACCTGCAATTGCCGCGCACCGGCAAGAGCGACATCGGCTCGATCCTGTTCGACAATGCGATGTACCAGATCGAGAGCGCGGTGCGCTTCGCCGGCAACATTCCGACCGTACTCAAGAGCGTGTCCGAGGTGCTCGGCAAGGTCTCCGATCCCAAGTCGCGCGAGAGCCTCGCCAGCATGGTGTCGCCGCCGACCATGCTGAACAAGACGATCTCGTCGGAGCGCAGTTTTGCCGGCGTGTCGATCTCGTTGTCGCGCTCCAAGGCGCTGGCGAAGCTTGCTGGCGGCAAGCTCAACGACGTCGTGCTGGCGCTCGCCTCCGGCGTGGTCCGACGCTACCTCCAGCAATATAGTACGCTGCCGGCAAAATCACTGACCGCGGCGGTGCCGATCTCGCTGCGCGAGGAGGGCAACACCGAAGCCAACAACCAGGTGTTCGGCATGATCTGCGCGATCGCGACCAACATCGACGATCCCAAGGCGCGCCTCGAGGCGATCATCGCGCAATCAACCAAGTCCAAGGAAATGTCGCATCCGCTGCGCGCCCTGATGCCGCAGGTTTCCAACATCTCGATGCTGGGCGCGCCGATCATGGTGCAGATCCTCGCGCTGCTCTACAGCCGCTCCAACCTGTCCGACGTGCTGCCGCCGGCCGCGAACATCACCGTGTCCAACGTGCCGGGGCCGCGACAGACGCTCTATGCCGCCGGCGCCGAGCTTCTGCACATCTTTCCGGTGTCGATCTCGACGCACGGGCAGGCGCTCAACATCACCGTGCAGAGCTATCGCGACCAGCTCGATTTCGGCTTCATCGTCGGCGCCAACATCATTCCGCACGTGCAGGTGATGTGCGACATGCTGCCGGAGGAGTTCGCCGCGCTCGAAGCGGCCTACGCGCCGCCAGCGATCGATGTCAAGGGCGCCGCAGAGTAGGAATATTGTGATGATTGAGATGCCACCGCTCAAGTTCGTGCAGACGAACGGAATCCGCATGGGCTATTACGAGGCGGGCCCGGTCAGCGACAAGCCGCCGATCGTGCTGTGCCACGGCTGGCCCGAGCTCGCCTTCTCCTGGCGTCACCAGATCAAGGCGCTGAGCGAGGCCGGCATCCGGGTGATCGCGCCGGACCAGCGCGGCTATGGCGCAACCGACCGGCCCGAGCCCGTCGAGGACTACGACATTGAGCACCTGACGGGCGACCTCGTCGGGCTCCTCGACCATCTGAATATCGACAAGGCGATCTTCGTCGGTCACGACTGGGGCGGCTTCATCGTCTGGCAGATGCCGTTGCGGCACATCGAGCGGGTTGCAGGCGTGGTCGGCATCAACACGCCTCACACCAACCGCGCTGGGGCCGATCCGATCGAGCTCCTGCGCGCGCGCTTCGGTGACAAGATGTACATCGTGCAGTTCCAGGACCCGGCGCGTGAGCCCGACAGGATTTTCGGCAGTCGCGTCGAACAGACTTTTGATGCGTTCATGCGCAAGCCGGCGCCGCGGCCGCCCGACGCGCCGGCAGAGGAAGTGGTTGCCGGCGTCGGCGCTTCGCCGCGGGTCAATCTGGCGTTTCCGCAGATGATTGCAGCCTATGACGCGAAGCACGATCCGCGTACGCCGATCCTGTCGCCGGAAGAGAAGAAGGTGTTCGTCGACAACTTCACCCGGACCGGCTTCACCGGCGGCATCAACTGGTATCGCAACATGTCGCGCAACTGGACGCGCGCCGAAGGGCTCGATCATACGGTGCACGTGCCGTCGCTGATGATCATGGCCGAGAACGACGCGGTGTTGCCGCCGTCTTCCGCCGATGGCATGGACAAGCTGATCCCCGACCTCGAAAAATATCTCGTCCGCGACAGCGGCCATTGGACGCAGCAGGAGAAGCCGGAGGAGGTCAGCGCCAAGCTGATCGAATGGCGTAGAAGGCGGTTTGGGTGACGACCCAGCCGTCGATGTAGATGAGACGTCATTCCGGGGCGCCCGAAGGGCGAACCCGGAATCTCGAGATTCCGGGTTCGATGCTGCGCATCGCCCCGGAATGACGCGATCAGGGGGAAGCTCTTTTAATGTCATCCAAGAACCGTCTGGATCCGATCCCGCATCCGCCGACCAAGCCGGTTGTCGGCAACATGCTGTCGCTGGACTCGGCCGCCCCCGTGCAGCACCTGACGCGGCTCGCCAAGGAGCTCGGTCCGATTTTCTGGCTCGACATGATGGGCTCGCCGATCGTCGTCGTCTCCGGCCATGACCTCGTCGACGAACTCTCCGACGAGAAGCGGTTTGACAAGACGGTGCGCGGGGCGTTGCGACGCGTGCGTGCGGTCGGCGGCGACGGCCTGTTCACGGCGGACACCAGGGAGCCGAACTGGAGCAAGGCGCACAACATCCTCCTTCAGCCCTTCGGCAACCGCGCCATGCAATCCTATCACCCGAGCATGGTCGATATCGCCGAGCAGCTCGTCAACAAATGGGAGCGGCTCAACGCCGACGAGGAGATCGACGTCGTCCACGACATGACCGCGCTGACGCTCGACACCATCGGCCTGTGCGGCTTCGAGTACCGCTTCAATTCGTTCTACCGGCGCGACTACCACCCCTTTGTCGAGTCGCTGGTGCGCTCGCTCGAAACCATCATGATGACCCGCGGCCTGCCGCTCGAGCAGTTTTGGATGCAGAAGCGGCGCAAGACGATGGCTGAAGACGTCGCTTTCATGAACAAGATGGTCGACGAGATCATCGCCGAGCGGCGCAAGGGCGCGGAAGGAAGCGACGACAAGAAGGACATGCTCGCCGCGATGATGACCGGCGTCGACCGTTCGACCGGCGAGCAGCTCGATGACGTCAACATCCGCTACCAGATCAACACGTTCCTGATCGCGGGCCACGAGACCACCAGCGGCCTCTTGTCCTACACGCTCTATGCGCTGCTCAAGCACCCGGACATTCTCAAGAAGGCCTACGACGAGGTCGACCGCGTCTTCGGCCCCGATGTCAACGCCAAGCCGACTTATCAGCAGGTGACGCAGCTCACCTACATCACGCAGATCCTGAAAGAGGCGCTGCGGCTGTGGCCGCCCGCGCCGGCCTATGGCATCTCGCCGCTGAGCGACGAGACCATCGGCGGCGGCAAATACAAGCTCAGGAAAGGCACCTTCACCACCATCCTGGTGACCGCGCTGCATCGCGACCCCTCCGTCTGGGGGCCAAATCCCGATGCGTTCGATCCCGAGAACTTCAGCCGTGAGGCGGAGGCCAAACGGCCCATCAATGCCTGGAAGCCGTTCGGCAACGGCCAGCGCGCCTGCATCGGCCGCGGTTTTGCCATGCACGAGGCCGCGCTGGCGCTCGGCATGATCCTGCAGCGCTTCAAGCTGATCGACCACCAGCGCTACCAAATGCACCTGAAGGAAACCCTGACGATGAAGCCGGAAGGCTTCAAGATCAAGGTGCGTCCGCGCGCCGATCGCGAGCGGGGCGCCTATGGCGGGCCTGTCGCGGCCGCGTCCTC